>JAJFBI010000325.1 GCA_020697385.1 Microvirga sp.
CCACAGATCCAGCGGCCATTGGTGGGCGTAGCAACCGACATCTTCTGGGACATGTGCCAAGCCGGCGCCGAACGCGCGTATCCCTTGAACCCGAGCCTCCGGGGATTATGTCCCTCTGTCACATTGCAACCAGGATCCGCAGGGCCACGAGCAAGGGATGCCGAGCAACTGGAACTTAACTGATCCTGCCATCATCACAGGATCCTGCGGATTGACATATCGAGTGATCCCTCAATGAGCGATGGCCTGTTGGAAGGGTCATCGTCCCTGTTGTCAAAGTCGGAAGATCTTAGAACTTCAGGGGTAGCCGGAACCCTCCCTTGGCTGCAGGGCGGGGGTGAAATGGGACAGCGCATCCGGCATCATGATTGGTCGGCAACTCTGCTCGGTCCCCTGCCGTCATGGCCTCAGAGTCTTCGCACCATTGCCGATCTCATGGTCGACTCCCGGCAACCGGGTTTCGTTGTCTGGGGCGCCGATCTCACCTTGCTCTACAACGACAGCTTTGCGCCGACCCTCGGCTCCCGGCATCCGGCGGCGCTCGGCAGACCTTTCCGTGAAGTATGGCCGGAGTCTTGGGACCGGTATCGCTCAAGCATCGAGGTGGCTTTGTCGGGTGATGTGCAGGATGCCATGGGTCAACCTGCTTCCTCGGGCGGGCGATTGGATTGGGCGATCGGCGGCTTCATGTTCTCCTGGGCGCCCGTCAGGGACGATGCCGGCAAGATTTCCGGGTTCTATTGCGTCGGAAGCGGGGAGATCGATCGTGCTCCCACGGAGGAGCGGCTTGAGCAGGTCCAGAAGGCGGCCCGGATCGGAAGCTTCGATTTCGACCATAACAGCGGCAAAGCTGCCGCGTCACCGGAGTACCTGGAACTGTATGGGCTGCCGGGCGACCGATCCGGCGCTTTATCGTATGCAGAATGGATCGGCTACGTGCATCCGGAGGATCAGGGTTGGATTGAAGCCGAAACCCGCAAAGCGGTCGCCGATCCTACCCGTCACCAGCTCGAATACGATTTTCGGATCACCCGTGCCGATACCGGTGAGATGCGCTGGCTCACGGCGCGCACCAAGCTGATCCGCGACACGGACGGGCGCTTCATCCGCTCCCTCGGGGCGCAGTGGGATATCACTGCCGAGAAGGATGCCGAGGCGGCTCTTCGCGCAAGCGAGGAACGCTACCGGTCGTTCGTCACCCATAGTTCCGAGGGGATCTGGCTCCTGGAGCTTACGCCACCCCTCGACACGAATTTGTCGGTGGAGGAGCAGGTCGAGCTGGCCTACCGCAATGGCCGTTTCGTGGATTGCAACGATGCCATGGCGCGCATGTACGGGCTTGGCCGTGCCGAGGATCTGATCGGCAAGACCCTTGAGTTTCCGCTCCCCTCATCGGACCCGGCGGCCAGAGCCTACCTGGCAGGCGTCATTTGCTCCGGCTACAACGTCACCGGGGTTGAGTCCGTCGAGCGGGATGCAGACGGGAATCCCAAGTATTTCGAGAACAGCATCATCGCGATCATCGAGGATGGCTGGCTGAAGCGTCTTTGGGGCATCCAGCGCGACATCTCCGATCGCAGGAGGGCCGAGGAGCAGCGTACGCTTCTGATCCACGAACTGAATCACCGTGTGAAGAATACCCTGGCCACGGTGCAGTCGATTGCCGCTCAGACGCTTCGCAACGCCGGAACGGCGCAGGAGGCCAAGGAGGCTCTCGAAGGGCGCCTGATGGCTTTGGCTCGCGCTCATGACGTCCTGACAACGGAGAGCTGGGAAGGGGCCGAACTCAAGGACATCGCCGCGCAGGCTCTGGAGCCCTACAGATCCTTGGGTGAGGACCGGTTGACGATGAAAGGGCCTGAGCTTCGCCTGTCGCCCCGCATCGCCTTGGCCCTGTCCATGGCACTCCAGGAATTGACCACAAATGCGGTGAAGCATGGTGCTCTATCGAACGCAATTGGGAAGGTCGATATCACCTGGGAGGTCTCCCAGGCGGAAGCCGGCAACCGTCTCCATCTGCGCTGGCAGGAGACCGGCGGCCCGCCGGTCCAGCCTCCCACACGAAAGGGCTTTGGCACTCGTCTCATCGAGCGCAGCCTCGCGCGCGAGCTCAATGGTGACGTCCGGATCATGTTCAATCCTGAGGGAGTGCTGTGCACCGTGGACGCTCCGCTCGCTTGAAGAGATCCCGGTGAAACGATGAGCCTGTGACTGGAGTGGAACCATCCGCCGCAGAAGGTCTTTGACCAGCACGTGGTTTACAAAGGTGATTCGATGTTCAGGCTCATTCGCAACATTTTCATCCTCCGCCAGGCTTGGAAAATGATCAAGCGCCGGCGCTGAGAGGCTGGCCGTCTATCCCTGCCTCGCCGAGCCCGGCGCATAGGGACTCCATCCGCCGATCTGCACGAACCCGTCGCGAACGGCGACAACCATCTGCTTGCGATGGCGGTGAACGAGCGTCCCGGGCCGGTAGCGGTGCGGCTCCTCCCAGCCTGAAGCCTCCCATACATAGACGTAGCGGGAATCGACTTGGGCAAAGGCTTCGATGGACCCGAAGGCCCGTATGGTGCGCAGTACGTCCTGTACACCGCCGTTCCAGGAGACGGTTCTCTGCGCCTGCGTGACCCTAGGCCAGTAGGTGCCCGGCCCCTGCGGCTTGGCCTCGGCCCAGAGACGGGGCAGGTCCGAGGCGATCCCCGCGGCAAGTTCCTTTGCGGCCATCTGGCACTTGGACAGCAGGGTGTCGTGGGATTCCGCGCCGCCCAAGGAAAAGTGCTTCTGGGCCACGATGGCGCCGGTGTCGAAGGCCGGCTCGAGCGCGTGAACCGTCATTCCCCACTCGGACAAGCCGTCGAGGATGGCCTGGAAGAGCGGATAGGGTCCCCGTCCCGTGGGAAGAGGCGAGGGGTGGAAGTTGATGGCATAGGGGATATGCCGCTCCCAGCCGGTGATCAGCCACGGATAGCCCGCGACCACCAAGGCCTCGCAGCCCATCGCTTTGAGGCCGGCGAGATCGGCCGGAAGAATCCGCGACATTTGCACCGGCAGCCGCAACGAGCGTGCGCGGGCGAGCGTCACGTCATTGAAGTCGTAGATGCTGTCGCAGGGGCGGCTGAAAAGCTTGACGGGCTCCCAGCCCTTGGCAAGGAACGTCTCGAAAACATCTCCCAGAAAATCGATTCCCGCGAAGGCGAAGCGCATTCCCGGTGATCTCCTTTCACGATGCTTCCGTTCAGGCTCTGGCCCGAGCACTCAACGCAAGATCGCGTGGATGTGCAAGCCCGGTCGCTTGCGGGAACTTCAAAGTACACTCAAGATTTAGCCTTGAGCATAGGGCAGGAGACCGCCTGCGCTTTCCGGTGGATTCCTGTCGACAAGGCTCATTCGGGCTTGAGAAGGAGTTCGCATGGTATCGAAGGATTTCATCCGCCAGATGGAAGGCTACGGGCTCACGACCGCCAAGATCCTGTATCGTATGCCGGATCACCCGACCTTCCTGCAGACCTATGTCTGGCAGGAATACGATCTTGCTCCCAGGTTTCCCGTTCTCATCGACTTCCTCGACTTCTGGAAGAGAGAACTGGCAGGGCCGCTGCACTCGGTCACGGTCACCCATGCACAGCTGATCCGCCCCGCCGAGTTCCGGGCGGTGCAGGGGGAGATCAACATTCATTGATACGCCTTGGCCCCGAACGTTAAGTCAGGTAGAGAGGCGCCCTGAGCATCCCCAAACCTGTCAGGGCTCCTTGTTTTCCAACGCGCGCACGTCCCAGATCCTGCTCGCCCTCGCATCTCAGCCGGGCGAGCGCCTTACCGTGCGCGAGATCATGGCGGTGCTCCAGGATAGGGCCTTCGCGCTCCTGATCGTCCTGCTTGGGCTGCCCAATTGCCTGCCCATGCCGCCGCCAATTCCTCTGGTCTGCGGCCTGCTGCTGGCGCTCGTCGCCGTTCAGATCGTTTTCGGCCGCGAGGTTCCCTGGCTTCCGCGCCAGCTCATGAACCGCTCCATGGCGCGAACGGATGTGGAGCGGGCGGTCGGACGGGCGGTCCCCGTGTTTCGCCGGCTGGAGCGAATATCCCGGCCGCGCATGACCTTCCTGGACACGCCGATCGCGATGAGGCTCATGGGCGCGGTCATTCTGGTTCTGTCGCTAGGTCTTCTGTTCGCACCGCCCTTCGTGGGGCAGATTCCGCTGGGCCTTGCCGTTTGCCTCGTCGGCCTTGGGCTCGTCGAGCGGGATGGCTTCGTTGTGGTGGGAGGGCTCTTGATCGGCTCCATCGGCCTGACCCTGAGCCTCGGCTTCGTCTATGCGGTCTTCACCGGGATCGATACGTTGATCTAAGAAGACCTGCGGCCACCCTGGTGGCCGCAGGTTCAGATTGCTTAGTCGTTGTCCTCGAACTCGGGAGCCGACTTGAGCTGATCCACAGGCATGTTCACCATGATCCGCATGTCGTCGCTGCTGCGGGTCATGGTCGAATTGCGCTCAGGGGCAGGGCCACGGTGCGGTCACCGAATCCTTTGTCCACCTCGATCACGACGGCCACGACCTTGCCGCTGCGGTCGAGAACCAGGTCTTCCACGTCGCCGATGTCCTTGTTGTCGGCGCCGACCACATCCTCATCCATGATCTTCGAGGCAAGCATCTGGCCGGCCTCGAGGCGCGTCATGAAGTTCACGCCGGCCGGGGGCGTGGCGGACGGCTGTGCCGGTGTGGTCTGGGCCATGGCGGCCGAAGCCAGGAGGGTGGAGCCGAGCAGGCCGGCGGTCAGAAGCTTTTTCATCGTTATCTCCCATGAGTGTTGTTCGTGGGGATGTAACGCGGCTGGGAGGCGTTGGTTCTGTGGCCAAGCTCAGATCAGGCGCAGTCCTTTAAGGCTCGCATGACCTTCTCGTCCGACTATGATGTGGTCATGGACCGTAATGCCGAGGGGCTTTGCCACGTCGATGATCTCACGGGTCATCTTGACGTCGGCGGAGGATGG
>JAJFBI010000326.1 GCA_020697385.1 Microvirga sp.
GGCCGCTTCCTCCGTATCCGTCGTCACGAAAGTCGTGAACTGCACGTCGATCTCTGGATAGCGTTCCGCAAAGCGCGAGAAGCGCGGTACGAGCCACCGATCGCCAATGATCGGCAGCACATGGAGCCTGACGGACCAAGGCGAAGCCTTGAGGGCAGAGACCTGCGCGTTGCCCGCTTCGAGTTCCGCTAGGGCCCGGCGAACATACTTCACGTAGATCCGCCCGGCTTCCGTCGGCACGAGACCACGGTTGCCGCGAGCGAACAGGGAAACTCCCAATGTCTCCTCCAACCCGCGTAGATGTTTGCTCACCGCGCTCTGAGACAGGTTGACGGCCGCCGCAGCAGCGGAGGCCGTGCCGTGCTCGGCAACGGCGAGAAGGACGCGCAGGGCGGTCATGGAGCCCGGGAGGCGCTGGATCGACATGGAACAAAATAACCGAGGAGAGAAGAGGACCGAGGGCTCCTTCTATTCTAAAATAGAATACCAAGGCGACATAATTTCATTTGCCAGCCGAAGTTCCCCTTGGGAAACCAAAGGAAAGGAGATCGGCATGACATCGACAACCGTTCTGTGGGCCTCACGCTTCCGCTCGGGTCCGGCCCCAGAGCTCATGGCCCTCTCGCGGTCCGATCCCAGCCATTTCCGCCTTGCGGCTTATGATCTCGCCGCCTCCTTCTCCCATGCGCGCGAGCTTGTGAGAGCCAAGCTCCTCACCCAGGAGGAGGGCGAGGCTATCGAGGCGGCTCTTGCCGACCTCAAGGCCGAAGTCGGCGCCAGATCCCTCCTTCCATCGGAACAGGACGAGGATGTGCACACTTTTCTGGAGCGTAAGCTCACGGAACGGCTCGGCCCCCTCGGCGGCAAGCTCCGGGCCGGACGCTCGCGCAACGACCAAGCGGCTAACGATCTCAAGCTCTATCTTCGCGATCAGGCTCGCCGCATCGTCCTCGACCTGTTGGTCCTGCAAGATACTCTTGCGCTCCAGGCGGAACAGCATCTCGAGACCGTAGCACCTGGATTCACCCATCTTCAGCCCGCGCAGCCGGTGAGCTTTGCGCACCAGCTCCTTGCTCATGCTCAGGGCTTCACCCGCGACATTGAGCGCATGCAGGATTGGGACCGGCGCGCGGCACGCTCCCCGCTGGGCGCTGCGGCGCTTGCCGGATCGGCTATCGCCAAATCGCCGGAATCCTCCGCCCGTGAGCTCGGTTACGACGCACCTTGCGAAAACTCCATCGATGCGGTTGGCAGCCGCGACCATGTCGCGGAGTTTCTCTTCGTAACCGCGATGATCGGCGTAAACCTGTCCCGTTTGGCCGAGGAGATCTTCCTCTGGTCCTCGCGCCAGTTCCGCTGGATCGCACTCGACGATGCCTATGCCACCGGCTCATCCATCATGCCGCAGAAAAAGAATGCCGACATTGCGGAATTGACCCGCGGCCGCGCTGCGCGCCTCATCGGTGCACTCGGCACGATGCTGACGGCCCTCAAGGGATTGCCCTTCGCTTACAATCGCGATCTCGCCGAAGACAAGCGAGCGGCGTTCGAAGCCGTCGACACCCTCGCCCTCGTGCTTCCGGCCATGGCCGGAATGGTTCGGACGATGAGGGTCGACGTGGATGAAGTGCGGCGCCAAGCGACCGATGGATTCACACTTGCCACCGAAGTGGCCGACTGGCTTGCGCGCCGGGGTGTTCCGTTCTCGGAGGCCCACGAGATCACAGGCCGCCTGGTTCGCTATTGCGAGGAGAGTAATATCGGCCTTGAGGATCTGAGTTCCGAGGATCTGTCGACCGTGGATTCGCGCCTGAACGCAGCCCTTATGACGAACCTGACGCCTGATGCCGCCATCAGGGCCCGGGACGGCTATGGCGGGACGGCGCCGCTCCGGGTCGCCGAGCAGCTTGCCCGCCTGCGCACGGATTTTGCTAAACAGCGCGAATGGGCGATGCATTATGACGGCCCTCGGGTCTGAACAGGCACGAATGGAGAGAACCGGAATGAGCAGCACTACCGCACCCTCCTCGATCGGTACGGGGCAGACCGCGCGCTTCGATCCGTCGATCGCGCACCTGACCCATGTGCCGCGCCGCCATTACGGACGCTGGATCGCAAGTGCCCTGATCCTCGCGGCGTTCGCCCTTGTGGTGAAGGCATTCGCTGAAGGGCAGATCGACTGGCCCGTGGTCGGCCAGTTCTTCACGGCCCAATCCATCATCAGCGGCCTCGGCAACACGATCATTATGACGATCTGCGCCATGGCCTTGGGCATCACGCTCGGCGTTCTGTTCGCTATCATGGTGATGTCGCCCAACCCGGTCCTGAAGGGCATCGCCGTCTTCTACATCTGGTTCTTTCGCGGAACACCCCTCCTCCTTCAGCTCCTGCTCTGGTTCAACCTTGCTCTCGTTTTTCCGCGCATCGGCATCCCTGGATTGTTCGAGGCGCGCATGGTCGATGTGATGACGCCTTTCGTGGCAACCCTGCTCGGCCTCGGCATCAATCAGGGCGCCTACACGGCCGAGGTCGTCCGGTCAGGTATCCTGTCGGTGGATGCAGGCCAGACAGAGGCAGCCAAGGCCATCGGCATGACGCGCCTGACAACCCTGCGCCGCATAGTCCTTCCCCAGGCCATGCGGGTGATCATTCCGCCGGTGGGCAACGAAGTGATCAGCATGGTGAAGCTCACGTCCATCGCCAGCGTGATCGGCTTCGCCGAAGTTTTGCGCAACGCGCAAACAGTCTATTATGCCAATGCGCGGGTGATCGAGCTTCTGATCGTCTCCGCGGGCTGGTATCTGATCATCGTGACGATTCTTAGCATCGGCCAGCATTTCCTTGAACGCTACTTCGCGAGGGGCTCAGGCCGGCGGTCTCGTCCTGCCGCGCCCTCGGTTGTGGAGAGCTGAGCCATGATGCCTATCGTCGTCGCAACCGATGTGCGCAAAACCTTTGGGTCCGTTCAGGCGCTCAATGGTGTGTCGATCGAAATCCCCGCCGGGCAGGTGCTCTGCATCGTCGGCCCCTCGGGGTCGGGTAAGAGCACGCTCCTTCGCTGCATCAACCAACTCGAGCGGATCGATTCCGGAGCCATCTGGGTCGATGGCGAACTCGTCGGCTATCGCCGTGTCGGGAACAAGCTCTATGAGTTGACAGATTCAGAGATTGCCCGCCAACGGCTGACGAACGGCATGGTCTTCCAGCGGTTTAACCTGTTCCAGCACATGACGGCCCTTGAGAACATCATTGAAGGCCCGGTGACGGTGCAGAAGCGCCGGCGCAACGAAGTCATCGACGAAGCAATGGTGCTTCTGGAACGTGTGGGGCTTTCGGCAAAGCGCGATGCCTATCCATCGGAACTCTCCGGCGGGCAGCAGCAGCGCGTCGCGATTGCACGCGCCCTCGCCATGAAGCCCAAGCTGATGCTGTTCGACGAACCGACCTCGGCGCTCGACCCGGAGCTGGTCGGCGAGGTTCTCGCCGTCATGAAAGATCTGGCGCGTTCGGGCATGACGATGATCGTCGTGACGCACGAGCTTGGATTTGCACGCGAGGTCGCGAACGAAGTTGTCTTCATGGATCGGGGAGCCATTGTGGAACGGGGCTCACCGCAAGAGGTGCTGGTGCACCCGCAACAACAGAGAACCCGCGATTTCATCGCCGCGGTTCTCGCTTGACGAATGTTCCCCTCAGGAAAGGACAGACGACAATGAAACTGACAGCAAGTCTGCTCGCGAGCGTGATCGCTCTGGGCTTTGCAGCCCCGTCCCACGCAGCGGAACTACCGGATCGCATTAAGAAGGCTGGCAAGATCGTCGTCGCGACGATGCCGAATTACGCGCCCATCACTTTCAAGGATCCGGCTACGAACAAGCTCACGGGCTTTGACATTGATCTGGGCGAGGCTCTCGCGAAGGAACTCGGCGTTGGAATCGAATGGCAGGAAATCGCCGTCGCTCAGATGATCCCGTCGCTTCAGACCGGACGTGTCGACATCGCGCTCGCCGGCATGAGCGATCTCCCGGCCCGCCGCGAGATCGTCGATTTCGTCGACTACATGAAATCCGGCGCGCAGTTCTACACCTCACCCGCCATGGCGGCGACCATCAAGGCGCCTGAGGACCTGTGCGGCAAGAAAGTTGGCGCGAGCCGCTCCACCAACTGGCCCCGCCAGATCGGCGAATGGAGCCAGGCCAACTGCGTGGCGAAGGGAAAGCCGGCCATTGAGGCCATCGGCACCGAGGGATCGGCTGATGCCCGCACGCAGCTGAAGACGCAGCGCCTCGATGCGGCTGTCCAGGGCAACGAGACCCTGCCGTACTTCCAGTCGCAGGAACCCAACAGCTATGTTCTCATCGGCGAGGCCTTCACGGTTTCCCTTTCCGGCATTCCCGTTCTGAAGACCGAAACCCAACTGCGTGATGCGATCAAGGAAGGTCTTGAGCGCCTTCAGCAGAAAGGCGTCTATGATGAGAT
>JAJFBI010000327.1 GCA_020697385.1 Microvirga sp.
GGGCGGCCTCGGAGCTAAGCCAGTCCGCCTTGCCTGAGATCCGCATCGGAACCTCGGGCTGGCACTATCGGTCCTGGCATGGACCTTTCTACCCGGCGCGCGTGAAGATCAAGGATTTCCTATCCTACTATACCCAGCGCTTCGACACGGCAGAGATCAACAACTCCTTTTATCGCCTCCCCACCGAGCAGGCCGTGCAGGCCTGGCACGATGCCACGCCGAAGCGGTTCCTGTTCGCCTGGAAGGCCTCCCGGTTCATCACCCACATGAAACGGCTCAAAGGAATCGAGGAGAGCATCGATCTCGTGTTCGGCCGCATGCGCGGCTTAAGCGACAAGTTCGGCCCGGTACTGTTCCAGCTGCCGCCCACCTTCAAGGCCGACGCGGAGACACGGGAGCGGGTGGCCCGATGTCTTTCACTCATCCCGCAGGAACGCCGCTGCGCCTTCGAGTTCCGTCACCCGAGCTGGTATGAGGAGGACGCCTTCCGGATCCTGCGGGACCACAACGCGGCGCTCTGCATCTCCGATCACGCGGATGCGCCTGCGCCCTGGGAGGCGACCGCCGATTTCGTCTATGTGCGCGCCCACGGCACCAATGGACGCTATGCGGGCAGCTACTCGACCGAGACGCTGCAGGATTGGACCGGGCGCATTGCCGATTGGCGCAAGACGCTATGCGGGCAGCTACTCGACCGAGACGCTGCAGGATTGGACCGGGCGCATTGCCGATTGGCGCAAATGTGGGCGCAGCGTCTATGTCTATTTCGACAACGACATCAAGAGCGCCGCGCCCGGCGACGCGCAGACCTTGCTGAGGCTTCTGGACGAAGATCAGTCGCTGAGAGCCATGTCGTCCCGGTGAACCATCTCGGTGCGACCAGGATAGCCGAGGATGCCTTCGATCTCGCGGCTCGGGCGGCCTATGATGCGCGCGGCATCCTCCGCGTCATAGGCCACAAGTCCCCGCCCGAGCACGCGGGCTTCGCTGCGGATCGTCACCGCATCGCCGCGATGGAAGGAGCCCTCGATGCGCCGCACGCCCACCGGCAGCAGGCTCGCACCGCTCTGCAGAGCTCGCGCCGCGCCTTCATCGACATAGAGCGTGCCACGCGGCTCCAATGCACCGGCGATCCAGGTCTTGCGGGCGGTGGCGGGATTGGAGGGCGTGAGGAACCATGTGCAGCGCCCACCTTCGGCGACCCGCCTCAACGGATTCTTCATGCGGCCATCCGCGATGATCATGTGCGTGCCACCAGAGGTCGCGATCTTGCCCGCCTCGATCTTGGTGCGCATGCCACCGCGCGACAATTCGGAGGCCGCACCGCCCGCCATGGCCTCGATGGCCGGCGTGATGCGCTCGACCACCGGAATGTGCTCGGCCTTCGGATCGACCGCCGGCGGGGCCGTGTAGAGGCCGTCGATGTCGGAGAACAGCACCAGCAGGTCGGCACCGATCATGGTGGCGACGCGGGCTGCCAGGCGGTCGTTGTCGCCGTAGCGGATCTCGGAGGTGGCCACCGTGTCGTTCTCGTTGACCACCGGAACGGCGCGCATCTCGAGAAGCTTCAGGGTGGTGGCGCGGGCATTGAGATAGCGGCGCCGCTCCTCCGTGTCGGAAAGCGTGACCAGGATCTGGCCGGCCGTGATGCCGTGATGAGCCAGCACCTCCGACCAGATACGCGCCAGCGCAATCTGCCCGACGGCCGCGGCCGCCTGGCTTTCCTCAAGCCGCAACGGACCGGAGGGCAGCCCCAGCACCGTGCGCCCCATGGCGATGGCCCCGGAGGAGACCACGAGAACGTCGGCGCCCTTGGCATGAAGATCGGCGATGTCCTCGGCCAAAGCCGCAAGCCAAGCATGGTTCAGCCGCCCGCGTGCCCGATCCACAAGCAGCGCGGAGCCGACCTTCAGGACGACGCGGCGGAACTGGCCGAGCTGCGGGCTCACGGATGCCACTCTTCCTGGGGTTGGGACGGCTCTTCCTCGACCTTCGCCTGGTCGATGACGCCAAGAAGCGCCTGAAGCACCTCCTGGACGCCCTGGCCGGACGCGGAGGAAATCACGTAAGGGGTCCGCTTGCTGGCTTTCTTCAGCTTCTTCAGCTGGTCCTTCAGCGTGTCCTCATCGAGAGCATCGGCCTTGGACAGGGCAACGATTTCGGGCTTCTCGTCGAGGCCATGGCCATAAGCCTCGATCTCGTGGCGCACGGTCTTGTAGGCCTCGCCCGCATCCTCGCTTGTGCCCTCGACCAGATGCAGCAGAACCCGGCAGCGCTCCACGTGGCTCAAGAAGCGATCGCCGAGGCCCACGCCTTCCGACGCCCCTTCGATCAGGCCCGGAATGTCGGCCAGCACGAACTCGCGGTTATAAGCCCGCACCACCCCGAGGCCCGGATGGAGCGTGGTGAAGGGGTAATCGGCGATCTTCGGCTTGGCCGCCGTGGTCGTCGCCAGGAAGGTGGACTTGCCGGCATTGGGCAGCCCGACGAGGCCCGCATCCGCGATCAGCTTGAGCCGCAGGATGAGCGTACGCTCGATGCCCTCCTGGCCGGGATTGGCCCGGCGCGGGGCGCGGTTGGTCGAAGTGGTGAAATAGGCATTGCCGAAGCCGCCGTTGCCGCCCTTCGCCAGCAGCACCCGCTGGCCCACATGGGTCATGTCGGCGATGACGGTCTCGCCGTCCTCCTCCAGGATCTCCGTGCCGGCCGGGACTTTCAGCACCGCGTCCGAGCCCTTGGCTCCGTGGCGGTTCTTGCCCATGCCGTGGCCGCCGGTCTTGGCCTTGAAATGCTGCTGGTAGCGGTAATCGATGAGGGTGTTGAGCCCCTCGACGCATTCCGCCCACACGTCGCCGCCACGGCCGCCATCGCCGCCGTCCGGGCCGCCGAACTCGATGAACTTTTCACGGCGAAAGGAGATGGCGCCGCCACCACCGTTGCCGGAGCGAATAAAGATCTTGGCTTGGTCGAGAAATTTCATAACCCGCATCCTTTACGGGACTGGAGCACTTTTCGCAAAAGCGGATCTGCTCTCGCGGTTAAAATGCGCCATCCACGTCCGACGTGCGGGAGCAACGCGGACAAATGAGAAGCGCTCCCGAAAAGCTTCGGGAGCGCCTCCTGTTCTTGGCTGGCGCATGGTGTGGACCGAAAAACCGGATCCACTCCTCGCACGATCCGTCAGCTCGCGAGAGAGATCTCCCGCTCCACCTCGACCTCGAGGGAGAGCGGCTCGCGCACGAAGCCGGTCTGGCCCCAGGTCTTCAGGCTTTCCCAGGTGCGCCGGTCGAGCCGGAAGTGATCCACCGGATAGAGGCCGCACCGCGCCGGCAGTTCGGAGAGTCCGGCGCCCTGATAGGCGAAACCGCACTTCTCCAGCACCCGCCGGGATCCGGGGTTGATCACCCGGGCGCAGGCCGTGATCTCATCATCCTCGCCATAGGCGAAGAAGGCATCGACTAGGGCACGGACGGCCTCGGTGGCATAGCCCTTGCCCCAGTACGGAGTGCCGAGCCAGTAGCCGAGTTCGGGCTTGCCCGTCTCAGGACTCGGGCCGATCCCCACCATGCCGATGAGGTTGTTGGGCTTAGCCACTGGCGTGATGGCGAGTTGCAGACCCTGGCCGTCCGCATTGGACCGCCGGGACTGGAAGATAAATCGCTCGGCATCGTCCGGGTGATATGGATGCGGAATTCGCGCCGTCATCTCCGCGACCGCTTTCTCCCCGGCAAGGCGTACGATGGCTTGAGCATCCGCGAGGCGGGCCCAGCGCAGCCACAGGCGGCGGGTCTCGAGGCGGAAAACATCGTCACGGGTGAGGTCGGGAAACATCGTCTTGCTCCGATCCAGTCGGGCCCTCCCTGGGCCCTAGAAATGACGAAGGGGAGGTGGACATCCCACCTCCCCTGTCGATCTCGGATTGGAGCTTGGCCTTTAAGGGGCCTGTCTGGAGCTCTTCATCCGCCGGGTCGGTGTGATGCCGGCGGGAGCTCCTTCGTTTTGCTCTCGCCGTTTACTCTGCGGCCTCTTGGGCCGGTACGACCGATACGAAGGCTCGGCCTTGACGCGTCAGGAATCGGACTCGGCCATTGGCCGTGGCAAAGAGGGTGTGGTCTTTGCCCATGCCGACATTCGCGCCGGCATGCCATTTGGTGCCGCGCTGACGAATGATGATGTTGCCGGCGACAACCTCTTGATCGCCGAAGCGCTTGACGCCCAGACGACGGCCTGCCGAGTCGCGACCGTTGCGAGACGAACCGCCTGCTTTTTTGTGAGCCATGGGTTACTCCCGTGTCCTGTGTTGAGCCGAGCGCTTATTCAGCGGTGGCCGGCGCAGCTTCGTCAGCCGCAGCCTTGGTGGTCTTCTTGGCCGCAGCCTTCTTGGGCTTTTCGCCACCGGCGAGGATCTCGGTGATCCGCACAACGGTATAATCCTGGCGATGCCCGCGCTTGCGGCGCGAATTCTGGCGACGGCGCTTCTTGAAGGAGATGACCTTCTCGCCGCGGGTGTGTTCCACCACTTCGCCTGCCACGGTCACGCCCTCGATGAGGGGGGCGCCAACCTGGGTCGAGCCGTCGTTGGTGACCATGAGAACCTGGTCGAAGGTAACGGCGGTGCCCGGCTCGCCTGCGAGCGTGGCGACGGTGATGACGTCGTTGGCGGCAACGCGATACTGCTTGCCGCCGGTCTTGATCACTGCGAACATCTTGATCCTCGTGTTCAAACCCAATTCTCAGCGGGGAAGGCCCCCGTCGGACTGGCTTTTTGGCAGTTTCCGGCTTCGGTTCACGGCAGCCTCAAGCCGCCGCACGGATATGCGCAGGCACTCGTGCCCGCTCATAGAGGACGCCTATCTACGGATGCGTCCGGTCTTTGTCAATCAAAAACCTTGCTTTTGGCGCTTGAAGACCCGCCAAGCCCATGATATCCACCCGGCCTCAACCAGCGGGCCCCAGGCCTTCGCACCCCGGAGAGGTGGCAGAGTGGTTGAATGCACCGCACTCGAAATGCGGCATACGGGCAACCGTATCGGGAGTTCGAATCTCCCCCTCTCCGCCATTTTCCTGCAAAACCCTGATCCCAAGCGCGGCTGCTAAAGCACCGATCTAAAAG
>JAJFBI010000328.1 GCA_020697385.1 Microvirga sp.
GTTCCAGCACCGCCTGCTCCACCGGGTTGGCCCGCAGCATGAACACGTAGGATTGCGGTCGGTCTCGCTCGTAGCCCGATCCGGCCCAGGTCTTCCAGAGCCGGTGCATCAGGAAGCGGATGTTGAGATCCGTCATGCTGTAGCCGATGAACAGGATGGTCTTGCCCAGCGCATCAGAGCGGAACTTGATGTCGAGGGGCGATTCGAAGGACAGGCGCTCCAGATAGTCGGTTTCCGCGATGACGATGGAGCCGTCATCGTCGAAATCGCCGTGGTACTTCACGATCTGCGGCACGCCCTCGCGGACGCGGGCAATGTCCTTGGCATTGACGATCTTCACGTATTCCTTGCCGTGCAGGTCGTAGGCGGTCTCCAGGTTTCGGTCGAAATTCGTGGTGTAGACGATGGGGAATTCGAGCTTGCAGATGAGTTCGTGGACGCGGGACTTCCTGAGCGTGTCTTCCGGAATGGTCCAGTTCCGGTCCATCCAGCTGCGCATGTGTTCGATCAGGGTGCTCCAGGACGGCAGGCCTACGGTCATGGAAACGCCCGCTCCGGCGAACAGGATCGCCTGCTTTGTCCTGACGGCGGAAACCAGATCCTCGAGCACGCTACTCTCCTTGGCTGTGTCTTGCCTTAACGCCTGAAACTGCTCTTAAGCTTCATCGCGGGATAAGGGACAACTTGGGCGTTTCGCGTGTTGTCATAGTCTGAATGCCGTCGAACAGGAGAGAGCAGGACGTGGCAGGCTATAAGATCAAGCAGGTCGAAACCCTCCATGAAGGCTGGCGCAAGCTTCTGAAGCTGACGGTCCAGATGCCGGACGGCCGCACCATGGCACGGGAGGTGCTCAACAGCGCCGACGCGGCGGCCGTGCTCCCTTATGATCCGCAGGCTCGTAAGGTCATGCTGATCCGCCAGTTTCGTGCGCCTGTCATGCATGTGGAGAGGCAGCCCAGTCTCCTGGAGGCTGTGGCCGGGCTGCTCGACGGGGACGAGCCGGAGGCCTGCGCCAAGCGTGAGGCCATGGAGGAGGCAGGCCTTCGTCTCCGCGACCTGGAACGGGTGGCCACCGCTTGGTCCACCCCCGGCATCACCACGGAACGCCTGCACCTGTTCCTGGCTCCTTATACGAGCGCCGATCGGGTCGGGGAGGGCGGCGGACTTGCAGACGAGCACGAGGACATCGAGGTGCTGGAAATCGGCCTCGATGAACTCATGACGATGCTGGAGCAGGGCGCTATCACGGATATGAAGACGCTGGTGCTGATCCAAGCCCTGCAGCTCCGGTACCCCGAGCTGTTCGGGAAAGCCTGATAACTTTAAGCACTCAGGCGCTGAGCATGCCAGCGCAGGTGATCTTCGATGAAGGTCGCGATGAAGAAGTAGGAATGATCGTAGCCTTCCTGGCGGCGCAGGGTCAGAGGCTGACCGGCCTTGGCGCAGGCCTCTTCCAGCAGCTGCGGCTTGAGCTGGCTGTCCAGGAAGCTATCGGCCGTGCCCTGGTCGACCAAGAGGTCGGGCAGGCGGGCGCCGCCTTCGATCAGCGCGCAGGCGTCGTAGTCGCGCCACGTCGAGCGGTCGGGGCCGATATAGCCCGAAAGGGCCTTCTCGCCCCACGGGCAATTCATCGGCGAGGCGATGGGCGCGAAGGCCGAGACGGCCTTGAAGCGGCGCGGATTGCGGAGCGCGATGGTGAGCGCTCCGTGTCCGCCCATGGAGTGGCCGGTGATGCCCTGGCGGCTCATATCCGCCGGCAGGTTCTCGGCGATGAGTTCCGGCAGCTCGCGCTCGATATAGGAGCGCATGCGGTAGTGCTTCGCCCATGGCTCTTGAAGCGCATCCACGTAGAAGCCGGCCCCAAGACCGAAATCGTAAGCGCCTTGCGCGTCGTCCGGCACGCCCTCGCCGCGCGGGCTGGTGTCGGGGGCGATCAGCATCAGGCCGAGTTCCGAGGCCACTCGCTGCGCGCCCGCCTTCACGGTGAAGTTCTCCTCTGTGCAGGTGAGCCCTGAGAGGAACCACACCACCGGCACTTTCGCGTCCTTTGCCTGCGGCGGCACGAAGACCGCCAGCCGCATGGGCGTGCCGGTCTCCTGCGACATATGGCGATAGACGAACTGCGTGCCGTTGAAGCAGCGCGATTGCGAGACGGTCTCGAAGCTCAACATGCCTCTCCCGATCAGTAGACGATGACGGAGCGGATCGACTTGCCCTCGTGCATGAGGTCGAAGGCGGTGTTGATCTCGTCGAGCGGCATTTTGTGGGTGATCAGATCGTCGATGTTGATCTTGCCCTCCATGTACCAATCCACGATCTTCGGCACGTCCGTGCGCCCGCGCGCGCCGCCGAAGGCCGTGCCCTTCCAGACGCGGCCGGTGACGAGTTGGAACGGCCGGGTGGCGATTTCCTTGCCGGCTTCCGCCACGCCGATGATGATGCTCTCGCCCCAGCCGCGGTGGCAGCATTCGAGCGCCTGGCGCATCACGTCCGTGTTGCCGGTCGCATCGAACGAGAAGTCCGCCCCGCCGCCTGTGAGATCGACGATGGCCTGCACGACCTTGTCGTTGCCGATCTCCTTCGGGTTGATGAAGTCGGTCATGCCGAACTTCCTGGCCATCTCGACCTTGGCCGGGTTGATGTCGACGCCGATGATCTTGTCGGCGCCCACCATGCGGGCGCCCTGGATCACGTTCAGCCCGATGCCGCCGAGACCGAACACCACCACGTTCGCGCCGGGCCACACCTTCGCCGTGTAGAGCACGGCGCCGATGCCCGTGGTGACGCCGCAGCCGATGTAGCAAATCTTGTCGAAGGGTGCGTCCTCACGCACCTTGGCGAGCGCGATCTCCGGCAGCACGGTGAAGTTCGCAAACGTCGAGCAGCCCATGTAGTGGAATACGGTTTCGCCGTCGCAGCGAAAGCGCGAGGTGCCGTCGGGCATGAGGCCCTGCCCTTGAGTCGAGCGGATCGCCGTGCAGAGATTGGTGCGGCGCGACAGGCAGGATTTGCAGTTGCGGCACTCGGGCGTGTAGAGCGGGATCACGTGATCGCCGGGTTTCAGCGTGGTGACGCCCGGGCCGACCTCACGCACGATGCCAGCACCCTCATGGCCGAGGATCGCCGGGAACTTGCCCTCGGAATCGAGGCCCGACAGCGTATAGGCATCCGTGTGGCATACGCCGGTCGCCATCACCTCCACGAGCACCTCGCCGGCCTTGGGGCCTTCGATGCGGATGGTCTCGATGGTGAGCGGCTTGCCAGCCTCCCACGCCACGGCGGCCCTGGTTTCCATGCTCGTGTCCTCGCTTGTGATTCGATGGGGGACTATGTGAACCGTGGCAGCACAAGGTCAAGCGACGCGGCGTCGATGTTCGAGACTTCCCAGATGCGCCTGCTGGTCATATGTGTCTCTTCGACAAGCAGAGGATCAGCCCTTGCCAGACGTTCGCGCCGCCATCATCCCCGTGACGCCGTTCCAGCAGAACTGCACCCTGCTGTGGTGCGAGAAGACCAAGAAGGCAGCCGTGGTCGATCCCGGCGGCGATCTCGACAATATTCGTGAGGCGATCGCGCAGAGCGGCGTGACGGTCGAAAAGATCATCCTCACCCACGGCCACATCGATCACGCGGGCGGCGCGGCCGAATTGCGGGAGGATCTCGGCGTCACCATCGAAGGTCCGCACGAGGCAGATCGCTTCCTCCTGGAGCGGCTTGCGGAACAAGGGCAGGCCTATGGCTTTCCGGCGCGCGCCGTCACACCGGACCGCTGGCTCAACGAGGGCGATACGGTCACAGTCGGCGATCTGACCCTCGACGTGCTGCATTGCCCCGGCCACTCGCCGGGCAGCGTCGTGCTGGTGTCGAAAGATCAGCGTTTCGCGCTCGTGGGCGACGTGCTGTTCCAGGGCTCCGTCGGGCGCGTGGATCTTCCCGGCGGCGACGGCAAGGCGCTGATCCGCTCGATCAAGGACAAGCTCCTGCCGCTGGGCGACGACATCACCTTCATCTGCGGCCACGGCCCCATGAGCACCATCGGACAGGAGCGCCAGAGCAATCCATTTCTGCAGGGTGAGGGGATGTTGTGAGATGAAGCACTGACCTCCTGTCATTCGAGGACGGCCCGCAGGAGACGAGGCGGGAATTGATCAACATGACATCTATCGAATGAGTGCTCCGGAATCCGCCACGATAGCAGGCCCATAACGGGATCCCGATCTGCTTTCGACTCTGGCAGGCATTGCTTGTGTCCTGGTCGATCGGGCTATGCGAGGCGGGCCGCGTCTGTTTGAGCGATCAGCGAGGGCTGTGTTGATTGCGCAGAACGATCAGATATTTTGATCGGATGGTCACCCTCCGGCAACTGCGCTACTTCGAAACGCTCTCCCGCACAAAGCATTTCGGCATGGCGGCCGAGCAATGCGCTGTCACGCAGCCGGCCCTCTCCATGCAGATCAAGGAACTGGAGCGGGAGCTCGGCGTGGAACTGGTCGAACGCCGTGGCAGCACCATTGCCATGACCGCAGCCGGGCAGGAGATCGCGGCACGGTCCGAGGCCATCCTTAGCCAGGTGCGGGAACTGTCCGACTATGCACGTCAGCATCAGGGCGTTCTCACCGGGCCTCTTCGGCTTGGGATCATTCCCTCGATCGCCCCCTACCTGCTGCCGGACATTCTGACCCAGGTCACGACGCACTATCCGACTCTCGACCTTCAGATCCGCGAGACGCAGACGAATGCCCTTGTGGAGGAGCTGATCCGAGGGGAGCTGGATGCCATACTGGTTGCCCTGCCGGTTGCGTCATCGCAGCTGGCGACCATGCCGCTTTTCGAAGACCGCTTTCTGATCGCCGTTCAAAATCA
>JAJFBI010000329.1 GCA_020697385.1 Microvirga sp.
CCAGGATCGCCTCGTAGTGGTCGTACTTGGCCTCGATCCCCTCATAGGTCCGCTGGCGCATCCCCTTCGGTTTCGGCGGCAGGTCCCACTCGTCCGGATCGAAGTTGCCACGTTCGCAGAGTTTTCTCCGGATCCGGCACTGGGCATGGTGTGCCCGGTTGTACCGATCCATGAACTGGGACCGGTAGGCCACTTTTCGCGGTCCCCATGCTCCTCGTCCCACGAACCGGGATGCTCCATTCGGCCGCCAGAGGACTGAGACCGGGGCCTGCGTCGAAGGGCAGAGGAAGTACCATTGTCTCCCCCGAAGTAGCGGGGTTGGGCCTTTAGCTGAACGTGCTGGTCGGCGCCGCCGTTCATCCGGATCGAGAACCACCCCCACTGTTCGTCGGTCATGTCCGCCGACATGGTGCCAGTCCCGACCACTCCCCAGACGTTGCTTGTCCACTGGATACCGGCGCCGACGGTACGACCATTCCGGACGAGGGAGCCGCGCTGCAGGAGCCGGTTCAGATTAATGCTGATGCCGTCTTGGAGACAAAGCCGTTGTAGATTTCGTGGCATGTGCGCTTCTCTAGGGGCCGAGCGTCGCCTTGGTGACCTTGACTGTCCTGATAGTAGGGCCGCGTATTGGCCCACCCACGCTATTCTTAGAGGTTGGATCTCCGGTCAGGCAAACAGGTCGTCGATCGCCCGGACTCGGAAGGCGTTGAGCCAGCGGCGCCGGCGATGTTCGCCGGTGTCATGGCGCATATGGCAGCTCTGACAGAGCGCCGCGAGGTTGCGTGGCCGGTTGTCGCCGGGATCATGGTTCAGGTGCGCGCTGGCGAGCACGACCCGCGTGATCCGCACTGGAGTTGGCGGTTCGATGCCGGCGAATCCGGGTTGCGTCCTTGCCATCTCGTCCGGCGTCTGTAGGCGGCGAACACCCTTGCCCTGCTCGTCGCGCCAGCTTCCTGCGTCCTCGTCCCACCATCGCCCATCACCCAGGTGCACCACGTCGCGACCGTGCGGGCGACGGCAATGCTCGCAACGTCCCTTGGCGCGACCAAAGCGGATGAAGGCGGACAGCTCGCGCCAGTCGATCGGATATAGCCAGCGATGTTCGCGCGCAATCGGCATGAGGATTCTATGAGTCACGCGCCGTGAGAACGAAAGAGAAAACTACGCCTTATCACCTGAAAACCTTAGTCTCTTTTTGGAAGCGCAGCCGAAACGGTGCCCTAGTCGAACAGGGCGCATTTGGAAGCTACCTACCACGTCCTATCCGCGCATAAGAAAAATCCGGCATGCTTGGCATAGGGCTCGCTGGGCGTTTGTCGCTGTCCTTGTCGGGAAGCCCATTGGCAGCTGACCAGAAAGGCGGGGTGCCTTTTTCGGATACAGGCGTTGCAGCTCTCTCTTTGCGTTCGCGATGACCGCGAGGCGTTGGTGTGCTGCTAGTTTGGGATCAGACCTGCCTCGATAGCGTCGCGCTCTAGCTCGCGGGAGAGGCGGACCCGATCGCCGCCGCCATCGATGGGATGGGACCCCCGGATGCGCCCACCAAGATCGGATAGCCGACCTTTTCAGGGCGTCAGCATCTCAGAGGGGACCTGATGAGGTCAAAACGACGGTGCCACCCAGGATCATGAGCTATTTTCAAGGTTGAAATAGACCGAAAACCATAATTCCTCTTTATGGGGTCGGCGAGATGACCATCCGACTGATCAGTCTTTGATCCCTCTTTCCGATGCCGATTTTCATCAGCCATATAGAAATGGGTACATAACATGAACAATTCAAGGGTGCATCCGCCTGGCGGTTGGTGGCGTTTTCTCGAACAGGTGCTTTGATTGGTCCTGATGGTCGTTTCGAAATGCCGAGCACGGGCGGCTATGGCATCAGCAATGGGCTTCGCCCGCGTTCTGGATGCCGCAGCACCCGCGAGTTCTGATCACTGCTAAGCCTCTTCCTAGAACCTGTTGTCCGTGGGGTGACAATTTTTTCCCCCTGTACCTGACGAGATCGTTGGCCTCGCTTCAGCCAGGCAGACCATTCGGCCGACACGATCCGGACGACGTTGGTCAAATTCTTACGGCCAGGACGAGGGCGCCGCTCGATCGTCACCAGTCCATCCCGTGATGCGAGCCGGAGAACCCGCTGCGCCAGCTTCCTGCAACACCCAGCACGAGCCGCCAGCTCGGCAAGGGACCGATCACAGACGCCATGCTGCAGGACCTCATCGCCGACGATCCGGAGAACCGCCAGTTCAGATACCGTGAAGCGGGCCGCCATCGCCGGGGGTAGGGGTCCTGAAGCGGCAAGCCGACGCCTGCGCTCAATTGACGCCTGACGATCCGGAGAACGCTGCTCTACGCGGACAGGGAAGGCCGTCCATGCGCGTTTGCGATCCGTCGCGGTCGCTGACCTAGGGATCGGAAAAAGGACGCCCTGCGCCTCCGTAGCCGGCTGGCGGCGCTGGTGGAGAAGTTCGGCAAGATCCTGGGCGACGCCGTCCGGAATATGGCCTGCAGCATGAGCGGCCCAGAGTTGGCGAGATAGGTGGTCGATCTGACGCGGATGTGCATCATCAATCGCGCTTTTGAGCGCGTTCTGAAACATGACAGCCCTTTCGGGCCACGGCATCAGGCAAAGCAATCCCGTCACCGGAAACGACGGTTTCCGATTGACTCCAGGATCGGCATCATGCGAGCTTGGGATTATCGGATCGCCAAGCGCGCTCTATGAGTTTCCCGGCCCTACTGTTTCCAGCAGTGGGGCCGTTGCTTTTTCAGACTACCGCGGCGGTTCAATTCCCCACGATCAGACGGCACAAGCGCCGTCAGGTACCGGACACAGCCCGGCACGGTGCCTATAAGGCCCTGATTTGGCGATTCGAGACCAGCGGTAATGTCAAGCGGCCGTCGCAGGTGCCATTTGTCTCTGCATCCCGCTTCCCGCTGAGCGCATGCCTGCTGCGGCAACGCTGCGGCTTGAGCTTGAATTGCGAGTGTGTAACGTCCCCCTCGCGATGCGGCAGGAAAGCGGCCCAGGCGAGAGCGCCTGGGCCGCTTTCATGAAAATGGAGAGAGACAAAGAGTGCGGGCAGGACTTCGATACGGTGTCGCGGGCGTCATCGCTCTCGCGCTGGCGGGCGGCGGGTACGCGGCGAACGCATCGTTGCCCGCGAAAATGGCCGATTACTTCAATGGGAAGGCCGCCGAGGCACCCGCAGAGCCCGAGATCAGGGTCAAGGTCGCAACCGCAGAGACGCGCGAAGTGCCGATCGCCTTCACTTACACGGGCACCATTATCGCGGAGGCGGACGCCCTGCTTCAGGCGCGCGTGACGGGTATGGTGATGGACAGGCCCTTCCAGCCGGGCAGCCACGTCAGGAAGGATCAGCTCCTGTTCCGGATCGACCCGCGGCCCTTCGAGGTCGCCCTTCATGCGGCCAAGGCCCAGCAGGAGCAGGCGAAAGCCCAGCTCGAATTCGCCCAGGCAGAGGTCCACCGCACCAAAACGCTCGCCGGTAAGGGCTTCGCCACTGAGCAGCGCCTTCAGCAGCTCCAAGCGAACCACGCCGCGGCAGCGGCTCGCCTCCATGAGGCCGAAGCGGTGATTTCACGCCAGAATCTCAACCTCGACTTCGCCGCTGTGAACGCCCCCTTCGACGGCCGGGCGAGCCTTTCACATATTAATGTCGGCGACCTCGTCACCGAGAACCAGACAGCCCTCGTCTCGGTAGTTCAGCTCGATCCGATCGACGTGCAAATGGCACTCTCGTCAGACGACTCTGAGGCCCTTCGAAGGGCCATGACGCAGGGCAAAGCGGCCGTGACCCTCCTTGACGACAAAGGCGAGCCTGTCCGCGAGGCCGAGGTCTATCAGCTCGACAACCGCTTTGACCCACGCACCGACCGGCGGCTTGTGCGGGCCCGCGTCGCCAATTCCGACGAACGCTTTCTCCCCGGCCAATTTGTTCGCGTGAAGATCCGAACGGGGACTGAGCGCAAGCTCCTCGTGCCGACGATTGCCCTCTCGGCACAGCTCGCACAGCAGATCGTGTACGTGGTGGACGCGGACGGCATGGTGCAGCAAAGGCCCATCACTACGGGCGACGTGTTCGGCAGCAGCACGGCGATCGTCGCCGGCTTGTCCGGCGGCGAGCGGATCGTCGTCGACCATCTTCAGGAAATGCGCCCAGGCTTGAAGGTTGCCGTCAATGAGGCAGGTGGTCAGGTGAGTAGCGAGGCAATCTCTGTTGTGCCGGGCTCAGTTGTGCCGGGCCGGACCAGAGAGGTCCAGAACTGACAAGGTCGCCGATATTCGCGCGTTTCGTCGACCGCCCAATCCTCGCGGGCGTCATCTCGGTGTTGATCACGTTGATCGGAGTCGTCGCGGGCCTGACCCTTCCGGTCGCGCAATATCCCGAGATCGCGCCGCCGGTCATCAACATCCAGGCGACCTACCCCGGCGCCAGCGGCACTGACGGCAGCGTCAGCATCGACGCCACCTTCGCGGTCGGATCGGATCTGAACGCGGCAGCTGCCGAGGTGCTCACCCGCGCTAGCCGTGCGGAGGCCAAGCTGCCGGCCGCTGTCCGGGCGCAGGGCCTCGAGATTACGAAGAGCTCGCGGCAGCGCCTCGGCAATATCGTCCTCTACGCCGAGGACGGCGCCAACTACGACGAGCTGTTCCTCTCCAACTGGGCCGAGACGCAGGTGATCAAGCCGCTGCGACGGGTCGAGGGGATGGGGCGCATCGTGAACTTTTCCAACATGCGCTACGCCATGCGCATCTGGCTCGACCCGGTGAAGATGGAGGCGCTGGCGATCAGTCCCCAGACCGTCACCTCGGCGATCGAGCAGCAGAACGCGCAGATCACGACCGGCGTTCTCGGCAAGCAACCGCTGAGCGAACCCACAGCTTTTGAGCTGCAGCTCGTCACGCAGGGGCGCCTACTCAAGCCCGAGGAGTTCGGCAACATCCTGCTGCGCGCCAATCCCGACGGCTCGGTGGTGCGGGTGCGCGACGTCGCCCGAGTCGAACTCGGCTCCGAGCAGTACGGCGTCAGGTCGAGCTTCGACGGCCGGCCATCGGCGACGCTCGGAATCTACCAGAACCCCGACGCCAATGCCGTCGAGGTGATGGAGGGCGCTCGCGCCACCATGAAGGAGCTTGCTAAACGCTTCCCGCCGGGCCTGACCTATCGCATCGCCCTCGACGCGACCGAATTCGTGCGAGAGGCGATCTGGGAGGTGGTGCGCACGCTCTTCGAGGCGCTGGTCCTCGTGGTGATCGTCACCTACCTGTTCCTGCAGAACTGGCGCGCGACGCTCATCCCAGCGATCGCGGTGCCCGTGGCGCTAGTCGGGACGTTCGGTCCGATGGCGCTTCTGGGCTTCTCCTTCAACACGTTG
>JAJFBI010000330.1 GCA_020697385.1 Microvirga sp.
TCTTCTGCTAGACGGTGAGATCATTGGGAGCATCGTGCGGAGTGGCGCGCGTACTGATCAGATTACCTGGACCGCAGAGCTTCTGAACGATACCGCACCAGGGCAGGGGCCTCTGCCCTTTACCCAGGTTGAGCATACGTTCAGGACCCTGGAGGAGGTGTGCGCCTGGCTGGGTGACCCCGAGATCAAGCCGCTGCGCCGCACCGAGTAGACGCTTTGACCGGTGTTGTCACGTTGGACAGCATCAGGCGCATTGAGGCCGCCTTGGTCGCCGGATAGGCTCAAGCAGCAATGTTGGCCGCAGACTTCCATTCCGCCATGGCGTTGAGGCGGTGAAGGTGGGTACCGCGGGCAGAGCGGCGGGAGCGGGGTGGAACGAACAGGTTGCGGACGGCAGAGAAGACACTGACGAACCGCTGCAGGTACCTGGGTGATCGAAAGCCTTGCCTCGCCCGTTCTCGCCAGCGGACAGAGCCTCCCACGCCATCACCGGCATCAAAGACATAGTAGTCCTGGAACCCGGGCGATTGCTTGAGCACCTGGCCTATGCCGCTTTCGGCCCGGCGGGCGGCCTCCGCCACTGAGCTGACATGATTGAACTTGCGGATGACCAGGTACATGACCGCCTCTGCCCTCACCGGGAGCTGCACTCTCATCCGAGGGTAACACGCCGAGGGTCTGGGAGAAACGGCTGGAAGCGCCTATCGCCCGTGGCACGCCCATGCAGCCCGCTCCCACATGGCTAAGCAGCTATTTTGCTTGGCGAAGCTGTTATCTGGAACAGATCGAAGCCGTTGAACCGCACGCCGACCGTGGCAGCCCGATCGTCGAAGCCCGCAGGCTCTGGTTCTGCTACATGGAGAGGCCGTTCAAACATCCAGTCTTTCGGAGCAAGAAAGCTGGGCACGGGACGGTGTTCCGGCACAGCGCAGAGAAGCTCAGGCCGCTGCCTGTTTCGGAACAGGTTATAGGTGAACTCGCGTGCGGGTGCGCTGGCAGAAACCAGCAGCGGATCGGGCATGGCGGCTATCCCCTGGAAGCTCGCGCTCTTGTCAGTTGTTGGTTCGGAGCGGCTGTTGCAAGCCTTACAAGATTTGGAGGAGATTTTGTATCATCCTCACGGGGTATCTGCCTAGGGAACAATGTACCCAGATGAGGCATCCTCCCACTTTCATCAGCAGCTCTTGGGGTCAGGGAGCTCCAGATCGTTCATTGAGGTCAGACACCATCGTCCCCATGTCTGGAGATGATGAACGACGCTGCCATAGACGCTGATACGCTCAGCCCTCCCACACTGATTACGGCTCACGGCTCGTTGCGGCGGGTCGGCGTCGAGATCGAGTTCCTGGGCCCGAGCGCTCAGGTTGCGGCTGAAGCCCTTGCGCATGATCTTGGCGGATCCTGTCAGGCTGAAGATCCGCATGCCTTCAAGGTTAGCGGCACTCATCTGGGCGACGTGCTGGTTGAAACTGACCTGCGGCACGTCCATCCCGACCGACATCCGGAACTCGGCCTGAAACTCGGCCGCCGCATGGCCGCATGGCTTGGCACAGTGGCGTCACCTTTCGTCCCGCGGGAACTCATCACCACACCCATGCCCATCGCCCGGCTCCCGGAAATGGACACGGTCGTGGCCAGCTTGCAGTCTGCTGGTGCCTACGGCCGCGGGGCCGTGTTGTGGGACGCACTAGGTCTCCACTTCAACATCGATCCACCGCGCCTCGATGCAGCAACGGTGACGGCCTTTCTCAAAGCCTTTCTGCTGGTCAACGATCGGCTTCGACGGGAGACCGTGCGCGGGAGCTTTCGGCGTGCTCTCGCCCTTCCACCCGATTATCCGCAGGCCTACAAGCAACGCGTGCTCGATCCGGACTACTGGCCGAACCTGCCGAAGCTGACGGACGACTACCTGGCGGCCAACCCGACCCGCAAGCGGGCATTGGACCTCCTTCCACTCCTGGCTCACTTCGATGAGGAGCGGGTGCGCTCAGTTCTGCCGCATGAGAAGATCGGATCCCGGCCGGTGTTTCACTACCGTCTGCCTCACGCGCACCTGAGCGATCCTGCCTGGAGCATCATGCCGGACTGGGAGCGCTGGCTGCTCGTGGAGCGCCTCGCCTCAGATCTGGAAAAGCTTGGCGAGGAGGGAACAATAGCCTTGAACCTATCTGCTTGAGCGCGGTCCGGCTGGCAAAGTATACCCTTACATCCAAGCACTCGAGCAGACGCTTTCTCTTTGCCAGCGATTGCGCCGGGCGCCATCAGTCTTGCAAGTAAGGATGTTCGCAGAATGGCGTACCGCTCCATCGAAGGTGCTGCCTACACTCGCCTGAAGCTTCAGAGAGGGTCTGGCATGAAGAGGTTGGTCACGGTCACCGGTCCTGTAGCAGCTGCCCAGATGGACGGGTATCTCATTGAGGAACGGCTCCTGGATCACATCATGATCCAGGTCATCGACAGGGGCGGCAGGACTCTGGACATCACCTTCCATGAAAGAGACCAACGCTACCTCTCACAGTTCTCTGCCGAGCAGCTGGCCGAATGGCTGCAGGAAGCGATGCTCCATGTCGAAGCGGCATGTCCGCTCGAGACACACGATGGCAAAGCCGCCTGGATTGCTGACCCGGCGCCACCAAAAGCTCGATCGTCCATCAAGGCCATGCGACCGGCGCAGCAGGATCATGATCTTCCGGCTGGCCTAGAGTTCTTGAGGCAGACCTAATTTTCCTTCACTTATTTGTGCAAACGAACCGAACGGCCACGCTGTCATTGTTATGGTTGAGGACAACTGCTCCTCGGCACGGCCGGCTTGCGGCCCCAGCAGACGAAGGAATGACCATGGCTACGAAACAGAAGGATGGCACCTCCCAACCTAGCAGGAGCCGGAAAACGCCGGAGAAGTCCGCGTCAAAGTCCGCATCCCGGTCTGCGACGAAGAAGCAGACTGGCGCTACCAAGCGTGCTCAGCCCAAATCGATGGCCGGCTCCCGATCCGCGACAAAGTCCCAGGCTGTTCTCGCAAAGGCCCGCTCGACCTCCGGCACAGCGCGATCGCGGTCCACCACTCAGGCCCGCTCCGGGGCCCGTTCACGGTCCCAAGGCAGCCTGCTGAACCCAATGGCGTGGCTCTCGACGCTTGAGACGACGCTTACCTCCCCACAGGCCCGCGCGGTTATGGCGGAGGCCCTCAGGGCAGTCGCGAACGTGCTTGTAAAGCCGCAGGGCAGCGAGCGGCGCCAAGGCGGCGGAACACAAGAGGGCCGGAATGCCGTGTCGGCTGCCGGCAGCCTCGGCGCCGAGATTGTCGCTGCTCCGCTGGAGGTCGCCGCGGCCGCCATTGGTGCCGCCGGTGAGGTCGTGACGAGCGCCCTTGGCGGATCTCCGGGCGGAGACGGTGGCAACGGCTCCAGCCGGAAGGGCGGCAGGCGGTCCTCACCGCGGAAGAAATCTTCGCCGGCCGGCGAATAGGCAGGCTGATGACCTGAAGCGTGGACGGGCAGGCTGCATTACGAAGGGTTCAAAAAGGCCGCCTCGTTATAGGCGGCCTTCTCACTACCGGAAGCTCTAAGACGTTATCAAGCGGCCTCGGCGACGGGCGCCGGTCCGGCCTCATCCATGGCCCGCATGTAGACGTCGAGCAGGCTGTCGTGCTCGTCGCGCTCGTCCTGATCCTGCTTGCGCAGCTTGATGATCTCCTTGAGGTCGGTCTCGATCTGCTCGATGCGCTCCACGAACGAGCGGATCCGGTTGCCGGGAATTCCAACGACGTCACTCATGGTTACTCCTTTGCCGTACGTAGATTGCCACTATCCACCACGAGGGTAAGAACCGAGTTAATTCAGAGCGTCCAGTGTGTCGGATGAGACCAACAGAGAGGGCCGGGATTTAGGCCATCTAAAGTCTTGCTGATACGAACTCTTCGCGACAAAGCAATGATTCACGAAGATCAGAAGTGTCTCAGTCCCACATTCGGGCTGCGAACGCTCTCGGCCCATTCGTGGTGATTGGCAGCAACTACTCTCAGAGCTTGAACTCATCATCGACCTCAACCCCAAGTGCCGTAACGATGCGGTTCGTCTCAGATGCCATCCCGACGATCGCAACCAGCTCGGCATATTCAGCTTCAGTCATTCCTTTGGTACGGGCTGCCGCTGTGTGGGAGTGGATGCAGTAGTTGCAGCCATGAGCAATGGAGACGGCCACGTACAGCATCTCCTTGGTCTTGGCATCGAGCGCTCCTGGCCCCATCACCTGCTTGATGCTCTCCCACGTGCGTTCGAGCGTGACAGGATCGTGGGCGAGTGCGCGCCAGAAGTTGTTGACGAACTCGGTTTTCCGGACGGCGCGGATGTCGTCAAAGACGGCACGCGCCTCAGGGGAGAGTTCGTCATCGGTGAGCAGCCTGACCGTAGCCATGTGGGCCTCCATGCAAAGCCACAGCCTAGCCCAACCTACCACGATCGCCAGCAGGGTACTGGTTGACAGGTCAGAGGCTTATACGGGTAAGCTAAATCCAGGGGCTTGCAGGCCCCCCTTCAGCATGGAGCCCCTGTCATGTGCCAGCATTGCGTGATCGACCAGGTGAAGGAGAGAATGCTCGACCGGCGCAGTCTCTTCCGAGGCGCGGCCACTGCAGCGGCCGCGGCGACGGTTGGAAGCATGGTGGCGCCCGTACAGGCACAGACACCAAGCGTGGTGGTCTCCGCCAATGGGGTTCGGGATTTGACGCACGAACTGCACCCTGATTTCCCCACCTACTTTGGCGATCCGCAACTCAAGATGGTGCCGAAGTTCACCTACAAGGACAACAAGTTCAACCTGAATGAGTTGGTGATCAACGAGCACACTGGAACCCACATGGATGCCCCACTGCATTTCTCGCCAGACGGCAAGAGCGTGGCTGAGATTACCGTTGAAGACCTTGTGGTGCCGCTTGCCATCATCGACATCCGGGAGAAGGCAGCCGCCAATCCTGATGCGCAAGTCACGCCCGATGATATCAAGGCCTGGGTCGCCAAGAACGGACCAATCCCAGACAGGGCTTGTGTCGCGATGAATTCGGGCTGGGACGTTCATGTGGCCGGGCCGAAGTTCCGCAATGCAGATGACAAGAAGGTGATGCACTTCCCCGGCTTCCATGTGGAGGCGGCGAAAATGCTCCTTGAGACGACAGCTTCGGGCATCGCCGTGGACACGCTCTCGCTCGATTTTGGCCCCTCGCCGGATTTTGCCACTCACAACGCCTGGCTACCGAGTGGGCGGTGGGGCCTGGAAGCCTTGGCTAATCTGGGACGCCTGCCGGAGAAGGGCGCGATGCTTGTGGTCGGCGCACAGAAGATCCGTGGCGGCACCGGCGGCCCTTGCCGAGTGTTCGCCTTCGTCTGATAGGTGATCCTGGGTGTAGATGAGCAATTCGTCGAGAGTGGAAGGTCCTGTCACACGAAGCGCGGGCGAGTTGATTTCGTCCGTGAAGTTCTTCAGCGGAGAACACGGGTAGAGCGAGCAACGAGCTTTCCTTGCTCAAACCCGCTTCTGAAGGCTGCTGCATAGAGTTATGTGGCGGACGCAATAAAGAGGAGGAGTTCATGACAATCACCGCTCTCGTTGAGAAGACCTGCACCCCGTGCCGCGGCGGGATCCCGCCGCTGAGTGCAGAGGAGGTTTTGGCTCTCCATAAACAGATACCAGAATGGGCCATCCTTGATGATACGCGCCGGATTGAGCGGACCTATACGTTCAAGAACTTCGCGCAGGCCTTCGTGTTCGTGCACAAAGTTGCTGAACTCGCAGAAGCTGAGGGTCACCACCCGGATATCAGCTTCGGCTGGGGCTACGCGACGGTGTCACTCCAGACCAAAAAGATCAAAGGCCTGCACGAGAACGATTTCATCATGGCCGCGAAGCTGGATGACATGGCCGAGAATATCCCGCTCGGCCCCTAGCCTGGGTCCTTTCAAGGCGCTGGATAAAATCTCTCATGTGCTCTGAGCCCCTGAAGCTTCAGAGGTCTGTCCAGTGTGGCCTTCACTGATCAGTTCTCGCTAAAGTTGGATTTCTCGCCGCCGCCACTGAAATTGCCATCTCCCGACAAGGCCACCCTGGCTGTGGTGTCGGACAGCTGGTTGAGGCTGCGGGTCAGCTCCTGAATGAGCCAGCGTCTGGCTCGGAGTGCTGAGGATCGTTTCATCGCCACCTCGTGGCACGTGCGACGTTCAGCGGCGGGGTCGGCTCGACGTGTCGATGGTGACGAGACTTCCGTTGATCGGATCGAGAATGGTCATAAGGCAGTTCTCTCTCGTTCAGGCACAGGAGCAACGCCGTGCCTGCGGTTTCGATCAAGTTCGATTGGAGTTGTGGTTACGAGACAGTTACTACACTGGATGCTCACATCCCCAAAGCAGATCGGGCGGCTCATCCGCGCTCCGACAGCTCTGGAGGTAAGGGTTGATCCGGAACCTAGCGGATCAGCTAGAGCATGGTCGCGGCAACATGGTTAACGGATCGCTAACAAGCCTCCTGATGGCTGTACTGTGCCCTTACTTCAGTCTGTTAACCGTTTAGTAACCACCTCAAGCGCCGAATGAGGGTGCATACAAGGGGCATGGCCGTTACTGCTCCCGTTCGTTCCGGCCTCATTCCGTTTTGCCGCTCCTTACACACGTCTGTGCCTGCGTGGGTGCCGTGCCTCCTCACGGCCTCTCTGGAGAAATGCCAGCGATGAAGAAGCCAAGGCCAAAGCATACCAAGGCAAAGACAAAGGTCAGACAGGGCAGGGTGCTGGTGGTAACATCGGGCAAGGGCGGCGTCGGTAAGACTACCTCGACGGCGGCACTGGGCGCGGCGCTGGCGCAGAGCGGCCAGAAGGTGGTGGTCGTCGACTTCGACGTCGGCTTGCGCAATCTGGATCTGGTCATGGGCGCCGAGCGCCGTGTGGTCTTCGATCTGATCAACGTCATCAAAGGCGAGGCCAAGCTCGCGCAGGCGCTCATTCGGGACAAGCGCCTCGACACGCTGGCTCTCCTGCCAGCCTCCCAGAGCCGCGACAAGGATAGCCTGACCGAGGATGGAATAGCGCAGGTCATCGCCGAGTTGCGGGCGCAGTTCGACTGGATCATCTGCGACAGCCCGGCCGGGATCGAGACAGGCGCGACCCTGGCCATGCGGCATGCGGATATTGCTGTCGTCGTGGTGAACCCGGAGGTCTCCTCGATCCGCGACGCCGATCGCATCATTGGCATGCTCGATGCCAAGACGATCAAGGCCGAGAACGGACAATGCGTCGATAAGCAGTTGCTCCTCACCCGCTACGATCCCGTTCGTGCCCGCCGCAGTGAAATCATGAAGGCCGAGGACGTGTTGGAGATCCTGTCCATTCCGCTTCTTGGCATCATCCCAGAGAGCAGAGAGGTGCTGCGCAGCTCAAACGTCGGAGCGCCAGTGACCTTGGGCAGTCCCACCAGTGCACCGGCTCAAGCCTACCTTGAAGCCGCCCGACGGCTGAAGGGAGAGGATCCCGTCATTGCCACCTCGAGCGATAAGCCTCGCCTGTTCCACAGGCTGTTCACCCGACGAGCTGCCTAGACCTGCTCTGCCGCCTCACAAGAGCAAGATCTGATGCTATCCGGGAGAAGCAGCGATGCAGAAGATGTTCCGAACTCGCGAAGAGATTGGAGCAAACATTATTGGCCTTGATCTTGACCCCGCACAATCAAGCTCTTACGTCACCAGTGGTGCCTGAGCCATCTGCCGCCCCACGCATTCTGCTGAGCATCGTAGATCCTCTCTGGAGCAGGTCAGAGTCCATTGAGCCTGTCCCTTGCGCACTGCCTATCCATGACGTTCAGCCCGCACAAGGTGACGGCGTGATGGCCAAATCCCAGAAGCCACGGAAGAGAGCCGCTGGAACTGTTGAACAGGAGATAGCATCCGCGCCCATCCCGGCCGCAGAGATGCCTGCGCTATCAGTGGGGTCGAAGGTGGCCCAGCGCAGGATGACGAAGCGTCTGGCCGCTGCGGCTCAACTCCCACGCCATGAACGCTGGAAGGGGCGCCTTCATCCCACTGCCTGGTAAGTTCATTACCCTGTCGGATTTTCAGACTCACCTTGCAACGCCGCAACGACATCCGCCGGTGGGACGCCGCGGTGCCACAGGACATAGACGGTGCGATAGCGCGGGGGCGCAAGGCCAGCGGTCTGGCACGCCGCAACAGCCTGATCATGCGCCCTGCGAATGGTGCCAAACGGCGCCGTGTCGCCCCGCCTCCAGGCCGGGGAGCGACAGCCCAAGATAGCGCGCCAGATGATGACCAGCTTCAGATGCGGAAAGCTGCGGCCTTTGCGTGTGGTCTTCGGCCTGGAAGCCAGTCTCGGCACATTCTTCGCGCGGTCTCGGGCAAGCACGAAGCGACGGCGAAGAGCGCGGTGGGCGAGATCATGACCCTCATCATCCGGATTTGCGCCACGCTGCTCCGCATCACGCAAAGCCGTCCTCAATCGTGCAATCCGCCAGGCCGGAATAGTTTCGAAAGGTGCAGCGTTCATCTCATGGTGCCATTGGATCGTTTCTCTCCTGCAGTCCAGCGGGATAAGTGACTTCATCCCAGTTTACACCTCGACTGCTGCCGGGATCTTCCCGTTATTGTTGTTCAATCGTGTCGAGATTGTCGATCTAAACTCGGGCCGCCTGATCACGGGTGCCTTGGCGGACGGCCCGGACAGCCAGATTGCTCTAATCCTTGTTCAATGCCGTTTTCCCATGGCCGCTCGAAAGAACTGCTGCATCCATAGTGGTGGGGCCGTTCGTTTCTGACACAGAGGCATTAGCTCGTAGTTGATATCAACGTTTGCAACATTGGTTCCACGCCTTTCGTGTCACTCGTAAGCCGGGCAGGGGCCGTCGCAAGTGGACAGGTCACCAGCCTAACCCTCTTTTTACGGTTTGCTCTCAGAGTCACGACACTGCCGGAATCAGTTTGGCCAATCACCTCTCAGTTGCGTAAGAGATCATGCGTTCGACCCGTAAGCCACCCTTTGCCCCGCCACCTCTTCCCGGAGAGGAAGATGCCCGTGAGAACACCAATGTCGTGCGGTTACCGCAGGGTCGAAGAGACGCCGAAGGCAGGCCGGCCCAGGATGGTGACGAGCCGCCGTGGAGACAGGCCTTTGTTCTGGCCGAGGGCGTGAAGGCCACGCGCACCCCGGATAAGGTCATTCGAGCCCGCAACGGCCATGTAGAACTCCCGTCCACGCAGCCGGAGCCCCCAGCACCCGCTGTCAACGCGCTTGGTGAGCACACCGGGACCATAATCGACGAGGAGACCGTTGGGGCTTCCGAGCCGGCTGTCAGAAGTCAGATCACACAATTGCGGTCGGCGTTGGCCTCCGAGGATCCGGGTTCTGAACGACTGGCATCACTCGCCGACAGGGAAGCTGCCCTGTCTGGCGCTGGCTGCGGAGAGACGGCTGGTTCCGCGCGCCGGATGATCGAAACAGCGACACGGCTTCCGTTGTCACAGCAGGAGGCCCCTACCACGGATGAGGCGCCCCAGGAGAAACAACGCCCGGAGGCCCGGCTGCAGCTGGCCGCCGCCCGCTTCAGCTTGACGTCCGCAGCCGTCTCGTTCTCGTGGAAGGGACTGTCATACGGAATGGCTGGCGTCGGTCCAGCGGGGGATCTGGACGCCCTATCCGAGGCCCCTGCCGATGGGCAGATCCTGGAGACCACAGAAGCAATCGCCGAGGTCACCAACGACAGCCAAGCGGATCCGGATGGAGCTTCCGAAGCGGAATATGGCGTCTCTACTGAAGCGGCGCTGCCATCTGAGCAAACCCAGGGAACGGCCGTCGACACCAGGATCGCCGTTGAGGAAGAAGAAGCGGCTCCTACTGTTCCAGGTGCCAGCGTGTCGGATCTCACCGAGGAGGTCGATCTCGGATACCTCGCTCTCTACGAGGATCTCCTGCCGGCTGTGAGCAAGAAAACGCAGATGGAGAAAGTTGCCGTTCAGCTCCAGCCGGAACCGATGGTCGACTCTGTTCCTGTCCCGGCGCCTGATGCGGCAGCCGACTCAGTTCGGGAGCGGAGTGATGAGGTGCCCGCGTCCAGCTTTGTGACAGAGCCGGGCCCGTCAGAGGTTACCCTGATCCAACCGCTTCAGGAGGCCGGCTTGGTCGTGGATCTCCCCAAAATCGCTCCATCAACCTGGGGGGATCCGATCTCCCGCCCACAGGCGCCGGAGGATTGGTCGTACCAGAAGCCGGACATTGCATTCCTGGCTGAGCCGCCGGAACGCGAAGGGCCGGAGCTGACCGAAGACATCTTGGAAGAGACGGCAGGGCGGTTGGAGAAGGTGATCCGCGACTTCGGCGTGAAGGGCGAAGTCATCCATGTCCATCCAGGCCCGGTGGTGACGCTGTACGAATTCGAGCCTGCCCCCGGCATCAAGTCATCTCGCGTCATTGCGCTCTCGGAGGATATCGCGCGCTCGATGAGTGCTGTCTCCGCGCGCGTGGCGGTGATCCCAGGTCGCAACGCCATCGGCATTGAGTTGCCGAACGAGGCGCGCGAAACGGTGTACCTGCGCGAACTGCTTGCCTCAGACGATTTCGAGGTCTCGAAACACAAACTTCCCCTCTGCCTCGGCAAGACCATCGGGGGCGAGCCCGTCATCGCCGATCTCGCCCGCATGCCGCACCTGCTGGTGGCCGGCACCACGGGTTCCGGCAAGTCAGTGGCGATCAACACCATGATCTTGTCGCTGGTCTACCGCTTCACGCCGGAAGAATGCCGCCTGATCATGGTTGATCCCAAGATGCTGGAGCTGTCCGTCTATGACGGCATCCCCCATCTCCTCGCACCGGTGGTCACCGACCCAAAGAAGGCGATCATCGCCTTGCGCTGGGCCGTGCGGGAGATGGAGGACCGCTATAAGAAGATGGCCAAGTTGGGCGTGCGCAACATCGACGGCTTCAATGCGCGCGTCTCCGAGGCCAGAGCGAACGGGGAGGTCATCATACGGACCATCCAGACGGGTTTCGACAAGTCCACAGGGGAGCTGACGTACACCGAAGAGGTGATGGACCTTACATCGCTGCCGTACATCGTGGTGATCGTCGACGAGATGGCCGATCTGATGATGGTCGCCGGCAAGGAGATCGAGGGCGCGATCCAGCGCCTGGCCAAGATGGCCAGAGCTGCCGGCATCCACGTGATCCTGGCGACGCAGCGGCCTTCCGTTGACGTGATCACCGGCACGATCAAGGCGAACTTCCCGACCCGGATCTCGTTCCAGGTCACGTCGAAGATCGACAGCCGCACGATCTTAGGGGAAATGGGCGCCGAGCAGCTGCTGGGTCAGGGCGACATGCTTCATATGCAAGGAGGCGGCCGCATTGCTCGCGTGCACGGCCCCTTTGTCTCAGACATGGAGGTCGAACGGGTCGTTGCTCACCTCAAGCGACAGGCCAAACCTGTCTACGTGGAGGCGGTGACGGCCGAGGAGGACGAGGAAATGGAGCCGGAGGAGGCTCCGGTCTTCGACGAGAACGAAATCGGGCTAGGGTCGGGCGAGTTGTTCGACCAGGCGGTCGCGATTGTCCTGCGGCACAAGAAGGCGTCGACCTCGTACATTCAGCGTCGCCTGCAGATCGGCTACAACCGGGCGGCCTCAATCATGGAGCGGATGGAGAAGGAAGGGATCGTCGGGCCTGCCAACCATGCGGGCAAGCGCGAGATCCTCATCGGAACGGGTGGAGCGGAAGAGGACTGAAGCTGGCAGCGGACCTGACTGGCACACGCAAACGAGCATCGTCTCAGCCTCTAGCAGTCGGTGCAGCCTGCCGGCCTCATCTCATCTCCACACCGTGCCCTCGAGAGTCCTTTGGTGCTCCCGAGGGCTTCCACTTCAGGGATCCCTTCTTCAAACCATGAAGTGCTTGTGTCGCGTACATACCGCGCAAAGCTCAATTCCCGGGAGATAGCGGCAAGGGCCTCGTATAGTCGTCCCAGGTAAAGCGCCACAGCCAATCGATCATCAAAGATTGTTCTATGCCGCAGACTGGCAAAGACCCTG
>JAJFBI010000009.1 GCA_020697385.1 Microvirga sp.
ACGGAGTCCCGGCGAGCGATGCCGATGAGCGTGATATCGAGGAGCCGGGCCCGCTCGACGCCAAGTGCGGTCGGCGCCGAGATCGCGACGAGGGTTCTTGCGCCGAAGGCGGCAACCTTCTCCACCAACTCGAACGAGCAGCGGCTCGTAACAAGGACGAAACCGCTGTTCGGCTCTATGCCGGCCCGGCACACCGCACCGATGAGCTTGTCCAGTGCATTGTGACGGCCGACATCCTCGCGGACGCACAGGATCGTTCCGTCGAGATCAGCCCAGGCGGCCGCATGCACGGCACGGGTTAGTGCGTTGAGAGCCTGCTCACGATCGAGGCGGAGAAGGGCCGATCGAATGGCTGACAGGGCAATGACCGGCGCTCTCCCCTCCGGAGCGCGGGCCTGCGGCAGTGCCTTCAAGTCGTCGATGCCGCATACTCCGCAGCCTGTTCTCCCGGACAGGGCGCGCTTGCGGGCAAGATGCTCGTGCAGCCTGTTCGGCTTCAGCTCGATCGCGAGCCGAAGGCCGTTCTCCGCGGATTCAACCCGAATTCCGCGAATGTCTTCCGGCTCCTGGATAACGCCCTCGGTCAAGCTGAAGCCCATAGCGAAATCCTCCAAATTCGAAGGCGTCGCCATCATGACGGCAAATGGGATTCCGCCATAGACAAGATTGACCGGCACTTCTGAGGGAATCGTTCTTGAACCCTGGAGCGGTCCAGGCGCGTCGAAAGAGATTACGGTCGCTGAGGCTTCAATCGCAGTGGGATTGCAAAAATCGTTGTAGGGGGCGCTTGGGAAGAACGGGTGCCCATCCGCAGAAGTCTGCGGCCCGCTGCCACGCGGACTGACGATGAGGTCCTCAGACTTGGTATGATCACCCGGCATGACGAACTCCTTCCCGGCCGATCCGCTCAAGCTTTCTCATGGAAATGCACCTTGCATCGTCCGCATTAGGGACATCCCAGGCAGCGGAATGCAAGGCCTTCGCCCGGACGGGCCGGCGCAGAGAGCCGCCGATGGGTGCCTCGAAGTTTGCATAATCTGTGAACGTCTGGAACCATAAGGCCAAGAGCGGAGGATTTAGATGGACACACACAATGTTCGGCTCAGTCACCTATCCCACGGTGGCGGTTGCGGCTGCAAACTGGCCCCGGCCGTCCTCCAGCAGCTGCTTTCCGAGCAGCCGACCGCGGGGCCTTTCACCCAACTCCTCGTTGGCACCGAGACTGCGGATGATGCGGCCGTCTGGCAGTTGAATGACGAAACCTGCATCATTGCAACGACCGACTTCTTCATGCCGATGGTGGACGACCCGGGCGATTTTGGGCGCATCGCGGCAACCAATGCCATCTCGGACGTCTATGCGATGGGTGGACGCCCGATCATGGCGCTTGCGATTCTCGGAATGCCGCTGGGCAAGATTGCACCTGCGACCGTCCGCGAGATCCTCAGGGGCGGCGCCTCGATCTGTGCAGAGGCAGGCATCCCGGTGGCAGGCGGCCATTCCATCGACTGCCCCGAGCCGGTCTATGGACTTGCCGTGATCGGGACGGCGAGGCCCGGCGAAATCCGCCGCAACAGCGGCGCGAGGGCGGGAGATGCGCTGATCCTGACAAAGGCGCTTGGCGTCGGCATCTATTCGGCCGCGTTCAAAAAGGATGCTCTCTCCTCCAATGCCTATGAGGAGATGATGAGCTCTGTCACCCTTCTGAACAGGATAGGTGCCGAACTGGCCCAGAACCCCGCTGTTCATGCCATCACGGACGTCACAGGCTTCGGCATTCTCGGCCATGGCCTCGAAATGGCACGCGGGTCGGAACTGACCCTCACTATCGACCGCGACCGCCTGCCCCTGTTCTCGGAAGCCGTGTCGCTGGCCCAGAAAGGCTACGTCACAGGCGCCTCAACCCGGAACTGGGACAGCTATGGCGACAGCATCGTGCTGCCTGAGGGTCTTGAGGTTTGGCAGAGGCAGCTTCTCACGGATCCTCAGACGTCGGGCGGGCTCCTCGTTGCCTGCGCGCCGGATCAGGCGGAGCAAATTCTTGGGAGCATCGTCGAGGCAGGATACCGGTCTGCCCAGATTGTCGGCCATGCGGAGGAGGGTCCCGCACAGGTCAGGGTGATCTGAAGGCCTCCGGAACCCGGCGCGCCCCGCAACGTTGCTCCGAGAGCCTAGCTTAGAGGAGCCGGATGCCATGCGTGTCCCTATGATCCTTGCCGTCTCAGCCATCAGCCTGTCGACGCCATGCTGGGCGCAACCGGCGGCACAGAGCCCCTGCCCGCAGGAGCCGGCAACCACGGCCGCCACGATCCCCGATCCGAACAGCCAGGCCTCCGGCACATCGCCGGGTACGGCAGGATCATCCGGTTGGACGGGAGGACTCGGCGGCTCCTATATCGGCACGGCTCCGAAAGGCCCGACGCCGCAATCGCCATCGGAGCATCCCAAGACCGCAAGCGGTCTCGACCCGATGACGAGCGCATCAACCGCTCCCGCGGCAGGCTCATCCCCTGGCTGCACGCCGTCTCGGTGACGACACAGGCTGCTGAGCGCTTAGAGCATCGTGCGGAAAAGTGGATCCGGTTTTCCGCTCCGAACGATGCTCTCATCCATAAGGAAGCATCGGATCCGACCCCAAAAGTGCAACTCCACTTTTGGGTCCGATGCTTTAGCTCTGTGCCAGGTCGGCCGGCGATGATGGCGGAAGAGAGTGGGAGTCGAACCCACCAAGGACCGGCTCGCGGCCCCACCCGGATTTGAAGTCCGGACGCCCCACCAGGGACGATTCTCCTCCATGATCCTTATCAAGCGGCTGGGTCATACGGAAAAGATCCAGCCGATGCGGATTGATGCGACGAAGATCGCCGCGGCGCAAGGTGACGCCGTGGCGATCAAAGAACTCGAGAATCTGGATCGCAACTTTCCGCCCGTTCAGCACCCGGTCGCGGAACTGCGCAGCCGTGAACTGCCTGTCGGGGGCATTCCGGTCCAGATCCTGAATGATTCCAGCCATCTCGGCGACGGTGTCGCGCAGGAAGAAGTGGTCATGCGCCACTTCGTCGAGTTGCCCGAGGCGGCTGAGAAGCTTGCAGAGACGACGGATTTCTTCCTCGTCTGCACCAAGGATACCGGCGATATCGCGCACACGTGGGGGACGAAAGCGCTCCTCTCCGCCCAGAAGCGGCCGGGTGGCCTGCCATAGATGCTCCTCCTGCACGTCGAGGCGCACCTCATGGCCCGGGAGCCGCACCCATGATCCATCGACCCTGACCCGTTCCGCCTCCACCAGCTCCTGCAGGGCGGCCCGGAAGGCCGGGGCAGGCAGGCGCGGCTCGCATTGGAGACGTAGGCGCTCGAGGCCCATGCCCTGAAGGTCGGGATGATCTCTATGGAACCCGGCGAGAATACTGGCGAGCTCATCGCCGAAGGCGTGCCAGCGCTCCTCCGACAGAGCCAGAATTGAACGGCCGGCGGAGAGGCGCACCATGCGAAGTCTGTTGGCAATGTCCATTGCCGCGGCAAGAGGCATGGCCCTGTCCCGGGCGAATGCCGGCAGGTCGAAGAAATACGGCCGTCCCGCCGCGAGGCTCCTCATGGCATCGGCCGGATCGGTCTGCGCCAGGGCTGCGATCTGCACACGGCGCTCGTCCCCACGCCTGTGACGCGCCGGCGCACGCAGATCGATGAAGAAGCCGCCGCCGATGGTCCGCTGGGCGGAGGTGTCCCGCAGGACGAAGGTGTCGTGGGTCGCAGCGGCGATGGGCGTGTCGAGGACGAGTTGGACCACCTTCCTCTCGCGCGGCTGGATGGGATCGTCCTCCAGCAGGACGATCCGCGCTCCAACCTCCGCGGCCGCGTGGTGCAGCCGAACAGGAAACCACTGGCCGACAGGCTTCTTCTCGCTCGCAAGAATGCGCAGGCTCGCATCGATCCGGTCGGTGGGTGCGTGAAGCTCGGAAGCGAGCACCATGTCGCCACGGGCGACGCTGTCCTTGGAAATTCCCTCACCGGCCAGATTGAGGGCACAGCGCTGCCCCGCAAGGCCGCGTTCCGCCGCACGGTTCTGGGCGTGGATCGAGCGCACTCTGGCCGAACGTCCCGTCGGGCTGACCACGACCTGGTCACCGACCATAACGGAGCCGGACAGAACGGTCCCCGTCACTACGGTGCCGGCGCCGGGGAGAACGAAACTGCGGTCGACCGACAGACGAAACAGACCGACGGCATCGCGCGCCCTTTGAGCGGACGCCGCTGCCTGCAGGTGCTGCTTGAGAGCCTCGATCCCTTCCCCCGTGACGGAGGAGACAGGGATGATCGGGCATTCCGCCAAGGTGGTGCCGGCCAGAGCATTGCGGATCTGCGCGGAGGCCGCTGCACGACGCTCCTCATCGGCAAGGTCCGCCTTGCTGAGCACGACGACGCCGCGCTCGATCCCGAGGATGTCGATGATCGCCAGGTGTTCGAGGGTCTGCGGCTTCACCGCGTCGTCGGCCGCAACCACGAGCATGACGAAATCGACGCCGCTTGCCCCGGCGACCATCGTATGGACGAACCGCTCGTGGCCGGGCACATCGACGAAGCCGATCACGTCGCCGTTGTCCTGAGGCCAGTAGGCAAAGCCAAGATCGATCGTGATGCCGCGCGCCTTCTCCTCCTTGAGGCGGTCCGCATCGATGCCGGTCAGTGCTTTGACGAGCGCCGTCTTGCCGTGATCGATATGACCGGCCGTGCCTACGATCATCGTCCCTCTCGAAACCGTAGAGAGGACAGGTTCTGCCGGAACAAGGCTTCGTTATCCAGACACCTGAGATCGAAGATGAGCGCACCCTCGGCGACGCGGCCGATCACGGGTTGCGAAAGACTTCGGAACGCGGCGCTCAACTCCTCAACCGCGCGCCCACCTCCCTTCGGCTTCAGAGAAAGTCCGAAGCTTGGAATCGTATCGAGCGGCAGCGCCCCCGAGCCGATCTGACTGCGGCATGACACGATTTCGACTGCGACATCCTCCAGAGTATCCATCATGATTCCCAGCAGACGTTCTGCCTGCTGGCGTATCTCCTCCGCGGGGCGCGACAGGAAGCGCATGGTGGGAAGCCGCTCCGCGAGACGGTCAGGATCGCGATAAAGTTTCAAGGTCGCCTCGCACGCCGCGAGCCGCACCTTGTCCACCCGCAGAGCGCGTTTCATGGGATTGCGATTGATAGCGGCGATCAGGTCCTTTCGTCCGACGATGAAGCCCGCCTGCGGTCCGCCCAGGAGCTTGTCGCCGGAGAAGGTGACGAGGTCCGCGCCCTCCTCCACCGCCTCGCGGACGGTCGGCTCCTTGCGCAATCCGAACCGCGACAGATCGATGAGCGTTCCAGAGCCGAGATCATTGACGAGAGGCACGTTTTGCCGTTGAGCGATCGCCGCGAGCTCTCGGGCACCGACTTCTGCCGTGAAACCTTCGACGCGGTAGTTCGACGTGTGGACCTTAAGGATCAGCCCGGTTTCGGGCCCCAACGCATTGGCGTAGTCACGCGCGTGGGTGCGGTTCGTGGTACCGATCTCGCGCAGCCGAGCTCCTGCCCTGGCCATGATCTCCGGCATGCGGAACGCGCCGCCGATCTCGATGAGCTCACCTCGGGAGACGATGGCCTCCTTGTTTTGAGAGAGCGTGTTGAGGACGATGAGCACCGCAGCCGCATTGTTGTTGACCAGGGTCGCATCCTCCGCCCCTGTCAACTCGCAGACAAGGGCGCGGACATGATCGTCGCGCTCGCCTCGCTTTCCGCTGTCGAGATCGAACTCCAGGGAAACGGCCTGGCGCATGGCGGCGGCTGCGGCCTCGACAGCCTCTTCCGCGAGGATCGCGCGCCCGAGATTGGTGTGCAAAACCGTACCGGTCAAATTGAAGAGCGGCTTCAGTCGTGTGCCCGCACGCATGGCAAGGCAGGACAGGACGGACGCGGCGATCATCGCCTCGCCGATATCGGCGCCAGCCCGCGCTTCCTCGCGGAGTGTTGCAAGGGTATTGCGGATGGCCAGCGTGACTTCCGCGCGTCCATGCTCCTCCGCGAGGACTGCAATGTCGGGGTGTCGCAGCAATCGATCGACGGACGGAAGAATGCGGAGGGCTGACAAAGCCGCTTCGGCCATGATCAAACCCCGAGCAGGAAAGGATTGAAGCTGCCTCGGCGGTAATCCCCGTCTCGAAGGAGGAGATCGAGCCCGAGGCTGGCGATGTCGTCCGCAACCGGATCCAGGGCCGGATCCTTCTGCTGGTAAAAAATTTTGACGTAGCATCGGCAGTTGTCGCAGCACTCTGCCTTGATCGTTCCGGCTCCGCCTTCGATCTCCTGATAGCCAATCCCCTTTCCCGAGCTGCACAATACGCATTTTACACGCACGACATTCCACTGCGTGCCGCACAGAGAGCAGGAGCAATAACGTGTGCCCTCGGCTTCCATCCAAGCCACGACGACAGACGAGACCGGAGGACCACCGCAACAGGGGCAGGCGCCATCGCTGATCTTGGCCAGCCAGCTCCTCTCGAGCCCTGCCGCGAGCCGGGCGAAATGGACCTGCAATCCCGCCGCCACATAGGCATGTTCGGCAATCGCATCGGCCGGGATTGCTTCGGCAAGCACGCCTTGGATGATGACGCGCATCTGCTCGGGTGTGGCGGCCCTCACCCGCTCCAAGGCCGTCTGCGCCGCGCTCGGCTTTTCGAGAGGCGCAAACGCATCGAACAGGCGCGTCAGGGTTTCGCTCAAGACGTCGTCCATCTCGATCCGGTTCCGGTCGAGGGGCGGCATGCCGAACTCCCGGGCCCGGGCAAGTGCATCGTCGGGCGGGAATTCAGGCTCCGGCAGCCCCTCTTGGATGCTGCTCTGGGCTGCCGCAATGCCCGCGATGAAGCGGAGATAAGGAGCAAGCTCGCTCGTCTGCGCCAGGAACTCGAGCCGCTCGCGGCGGGCCTCGAAGAGCCTGCACGGATCCGGCAGACGAACGAAGGGAGGGGCTTGAACGCGGCCGAGAGCGGCGGGATTGGGCTCGACGGAACTCGAATGTGTCATGCAACCTCACGAACCACACGGGTCACGTGTGAGAGCCTCTATTCGGCGGGTGTCGCCGGTTTCTTGAACCTATGGTGCTCCGCCAGTTCCTTCAACCAGCGGCGATGATGCCTCCAAGCCCAGCCTCCCGTCACCGAACCGCGCGTCATGGCGCGAAGCGTGCCCCGCGCCCAGATCACCGCATAGACGTGAACGATCCAGATGCAGATGAGCGCCACCGCTGCGAGGGAGTGCAGCAGGACCGCAACCCGCTTCTGAGGAATCGTGGTCCAGTCAAAGAAATACTGATCCCAGATCGCGATGCCCGTAACGATCAGGGCAATGATCAGAAGCGACATGACCCAGAAATTGAACTTCTGAATCGGATTGTACCGCCCGGCCTCCGGCAGTTTCTCCTCGTTCCCGGCAATCGCATCATTGGCATGCGCCAGCCACTCCCTGTCGGATTTCTCGGGCAGGTTGGCGCGCCAGAAGCGGATGAACAGCCCGGCGAAGCTGAAGAACAGGAGAACGCCGATCCAGGGATGAAACGCCCGCGCCTCCTGTCCGCCCCCGAACAAGCCCGTAAGGAAGAAGAGGGATGGATGGAAGAAGGCGAGCCCCGACAGCGCGAGAAGGATCAGCGAAATCGCGGTGATCCAGTGATTGACGCGCGCACCCAGGTTGTACCGGCTGACGACCACCGGCTTTCCGGGATGGATCGCATCCTCCTTCTCGATGCTCGTCGTTGCCATCAGGTTTTCTCCTTCACCAGATCTTCGGCCTTCTCCTCATCCTCCCGCGTGACGCGGTTGGGCCCAGTGAACGCCGAGTGGAGCATGCCGGCTGCGGCGGCGAGCCCCATCGCGGCGAAGCCGACATATTTGGCCATGCCCTTCCAGGCATTCACGACGGGGCTGACCTTCGGATCCTTCGGCAGGCCCGAATAGATCTCCGGCTGGTCGTTGTGGTGCAGTACATACATCACGTGCGTACCGCCCACGCCTGGCGGGTCGTAGAGACCGGCATTCTCATAGCCGCGGGATTTGAGATCCTCGATCCGGCTGTCAGCGAGTGTCTTCATGTCCTCTTTGGTGCCGAAAGAAATCGCGTGGGTCGGGCAGGCCTTCGCACAGGCCGGGCCTTGGCCCACCGCGACCCGGTCGGAACACAGGGTGCACTTGTAGGCGGTGTGGTCGACCTTCGAGATGCGCGGAATGTTGAACGGGCAACCCTTGATGCAGTAGCCGCAGCCGATGCAGTTCTCGTGGATGAAATCCACAATGCCGTTGGAGTACTGAACGATGGCTCCCGGTGCCGGGCAGGCCTTCAGGCATCCCGGGTCCTCGCAATGCATGCAGCCGTCCTTGCGGATCAGCCACTCGAGATTGCCCGATTGCGGGTTCTCCCATTCGGTGAACCGCATCAGGGTGAACATGTCGGGCGTCAGATCATGCGGGTTCTCGTAGATGCCCGTGTTGGTCTCAAGCCCCGGTTTGGTATCGTTCCATTCCACGCAGGCCGACTGACAAGCCTTGCAGCCGATGCATTTCGACACGTCGATGAGCTTCGCCACCGGCTCCAGCTGCCGTGCCGGCGGCGGGATCGTCGAGGCGGAGCGGCGCACGAGGTCCCGCTCCCCCAGATTCGCGGCGGTGGCTGAGGCGGCAACCGGAGGATTGCTGGTCGCGGTACGGGGACTTGGTTCCATTCCACTTCTCCTCACACCGTCGCCGGAGCCGTGGTGGGCTCGATGTTGACCAGGAACGCCTTGTATTCAGGCGTCTCGATATTGGCGTCACCCACGAAAGGCGTGAGGGAGTTCGGCCCCCAGCCCTTTCGCGCCTTGCCCGTGAAGCCCCAGTGCAGCGGAATGCCAACCACATGGACGGGCTTGCCGTCGCAGATGAGCGGCTTGATGCGCTTGGTTACGACAGCTTTGGCCTTCACCTCGCCGCGCTTCGACCACACCCGGACCCAGGAGCCGTGCCCGATTCCCTTCTCCGCAGCGAGTTGCTCGGAGATCTCCACGAAGAATTCCGGCTGGAGCGACGCGTTCACGAAGTTGTGCTTCGTCCAGTAGTGGAAGTGCTCCGTGAGCCGGTAGGAGGTCGCCGCATAGGGGAACTCCTCCGAGGTGGCGAACTGGGCTACGTCGTTCTGGAAGATCCGCGCCACCGGATTGCCCCGGATCTTGGGAGCGACCACGTTGGCGATCGGAGCCTCGAACGGCTCGTAATGCACCGGGAACGGTCCTTCCCGCATGAGCCCGCGGGCGAAGAGACGCGACACGCCCTCCTGGTTCATGATGAACGGACCAACCTCGCCGGGCTTGGCAGTCGGCGCGATGTCGGGAACATCGTAGCCAGACCATTTCGTACCGTCCCAGGCGATCAGCTTGCGGGTCGGATCCCACGGGTTGCCCTGCAGGTCGGCCGAGGCGCGATTGTAGAGGATGCGCCGGTTGAGCGGCCAGGAGAAGGACCAGTTGGGATAGGCGCCTGTATCGTCCGGATCGGTGTTGTCCCGGCGCGCCATGTTGTTGCCGGCCTCGTTGAAGCAGCCGGAATAGATCCAGCAGCCGCACGCGGTCGTGCCGTCGTCACGCAGGGCCGAGAAGTTGACGACCTGCTTGCCCTTCTCCAGCACCACCTTCGTCGGATCCGCCGGATCATAGACTGTGTCGACCACGTAGCCGTTGAGCTCCCTGGCGAGTTCTTCCGGCGACGGCTCGTTCCTGTCCTGGTAGCTCCAGGTAAGATTGAGGATCGGATCCGGGAAGGCTCCGCCCTCCTGCTCGTAGAGCGCCCGCAGACGCAGATGGATCTGCGCCATAATCCAGGTGTCGTGCTTTGCCTCCCCGGGGGGGGTGCCGCCCGCCCAGTGCCATTGCATCCAGCGGCCCGAATTGACGAGCGCGCCGTCATCCTCAGCAAAGCAGGTGGATGGCAGCTGGAATACCTCGGTCTGGATCGAGGCAGGATTGACGTTGTTGTACTCCCCATGGTTCTCCCAGAACCGGGACGTTTCCGTCTCCAGGGGATCCATCGTCACCAGCCACTTCAGCTTCGACAGAGCCTCCGTGATCTTCTGCCGGTTCGGGAAGGCGAGCAGCGGATTGAAGCCCTGACAGAAATAACCGGTCACCTTGCCCTGGTGCATCATCTCGAAGTAGCGCAGCACATCATAGGCCGGCACGTCGAGCTTGGGCAGGAACTGGTAGGCGAAGTCGTTCTGCGGCGTCGCCGCATCGCCCCACATCACCTTCTGGAAGCTGACGAAGAATTTCTTGTAGTTCTGCCAGTAGCTGGTCTGGTTCGGCCGCAGCGGCTTGAAGGTGCGGCTCGTCATGTAGGTCGTGAAGTCGGCCTCCCGTTCCACCGGAATGTTCAGGTAGCCCGGAATGAGGTTGGACATCAGGCCGATATCGGTGAGGCCCTGGATGTTGGAATGGCCGCGCAGGGCATTCATGCCGCCGCCGCGCACGCCGATGTTGCCGAGGAGGAGCTGCAGCATCGCCATGGCGCGGATGTTCTGCGATCCCTTGGAATGCTGCGTCCAGCCAAGCGCATACATCGACGTCATGGTCTTGGTCGGCGACGAGCATTCCGAGATCATCTGGGCAACCTTCAGGAACTTGTCCTTAGGCGTGCCGCAGATGCGCTCGACCATCTCGGGCGTATAGGTCGCCACATGAGCCTTGAGCATGTTCCAGACGCAGCGCGGATTCTGCAGCGTCTCGTCGACCACAGCGAAGCCGTCCTGCCCGATTTCGTACTCCCAAGTCGAGCGGTCGTAATCGCGCTTGCTCTCGTCATAGCCCGTGAACAGGCCGTCCTGATAGGCGAATCCCTCCTTCACCACATAGCTGGCGTTGGTGAAAGCCTTCACATAGTCCCACTGGATCTTGTCGTTCTGGATGCAGTAATTGATCACGCCAAGCAGGAATGCGATGTCTGTGCCCTGCCGGATGGGAGCATAGAAGTCGGCAACGGATGCCGAGCGCGTGAAGCGCGGATCGACGACGATCAGCTTCGCGCCGCGGTTGGCCTTCGCTTCCGTCACCCATTTGAATCCGCACGGATGCGCTTCAGCGGCGTTGCCGCCCATGATGACGACGAGATCCGTATTCCGGATATCCGTCCAAGAGTTGGTCATCGCGCCACGACCGAAAGTTGGGCCCAGACTGGACACCGTGGGGCCGTGTCAAACGCGCGCCTGATTATCGAATGCGACGATTCCCGTGCTGCGGACGACCTTGTAGGTCAGCCACGCGGTTTCATTGGTGGTTGCCGAAGCGGCCAGGAAACCGACCGTCGTCCAGCGGTTGACCGGGACGCCGGCCTGGTTCGTGGCGATGAAGTTCGCATCGCGATCGTCCTTCAACAACCGGGCAATGCGATCGAGTGCCTGATCCCACGAGACCCGCTCGAACCTGTCCGAACCAGGCTTGCGGATCATCGGGTACTTCAGGCGGGTTTCGGCCTTCACGAAATCCTTGAGCGCCGCGCCCTTCGGGCAGAGCGTTCCGCGGTTCGTGGGGTGGTCCGCGTCGCCTTCGATATGGATGATCTCGGCTGTCTCGCCCTTCCGAAGATCGCCCTTCGAATACATGATGATGCCGCAGGCGACCGAGCAGTATGGGCAGGTGTTGCGCGTCTCCATCGTGTTGGTCAGCTTGAAAGGCCTGACGGCCGCGATCTGCGCCGCTTCAAGCTCCGAGAACCCGAAGGCTCCCAACGTGGTCCCGGCAACACCCACGCCGGCGGCTTTAAGGAAGCCGCGTCGTGAGAGTTCCATGTTCATGGTAACCCTCCCTATGGTTTTGCACTGCAGCAACTTCTCTGAGTAAGTAGAGTAGTTTCGAACATATCTAGTGTCAAACCTTGGCGCTCCCAAACGGAAGCCTCGCCGTTGTACTTGAGTTTACCGTTTTCGGCCTGACGCGCGGAATCGAGGCCAGGATTCCTGCCATGCCCTTTGTCATCGCTCATGCGTCGCGGGGCCATGCCAGACGTCTCGTCTGCTCCATCCCGGCAGATCGGTTGCGATCGCGTGATTGCCGCCGCTTCGGCTCACGTCCCCCAACTGTCGAAAATTCCTCGCCGATGCCTGGGTGCGGCGGGGAGCAACACTTGGCAGACCAATGCCACCGCCGCGCAAGCGGTCGGGGATTCGGCCTACGGCGCGAAAATGCTGCGTCTCGTGTGGGATGAAGGAACAACCCCTCCGGCATTTTCCGTGACGAGCCGCTTCGCCGACTCGTCACAGGCGCGCCGATCTGACGAGAGGCGGCATCGCCGCCCGGTTGAGCGAGGATGAGCGCAGGCTTTATTTCACGCCGACCGATGGCGCGGTCAAGACGCTCTCGGACAAAATTGCCAACGGAGCCGGCGGCGAGATCGCGAAGGTGCGTGCGATCGATGAGTGAATGGTCGAGAACACCTTCCGTCGGGCATCGACTCGCGGTTGCGGCGAGGGCAACGTTGCGGCCATGCTGCGGGCGAACGATTTCGGCGGCAAATACGCGGATCTCAAAGGCTGATCATCGAGATCTTGGCATTATTGTTCTGAATTGTTCCGGCAGGAAAGCCAGCGGCGCCTTTCCACGGGCCTGAGCTAGGCTGGAAGATTCAGGTCATGATCCCACGGAGCAACGGGACCGAACCGCTGCACCAGGAAATCGATGAAGGCTCGCACCTTGGCCGGCGGGCGCCGGTTGCTGGCATAAACAGCGAACACGCCCGGCAATTCCATCGGCGGATGATCCAGCGTCAGCGCCACGAGCCGGCCCGCCCGGATTTCGTCGCCGAGCAGGAAGGTCGGCTCGTAAACCAAGCCCTGGCCGGCCAGGGCCGCCGCCACCAGCGCATCGCCGTTACTGGCCTGGAAATTGCCTCTGATCGGAACGGTGATGGAGCCATCGGGGCCGAACGACCACCGCTGGGGGCCAAGCGAATTCGACAGGGTGTAGCCGAGGCAATTGTGCGAGGAGAGGTCTGCCACGGTCCGGGGCGTGCCCCGCTTGGCCAGATAGGCGGATGAGCCGGCGACTAGAAGACGGCAAGGGGCGAGCTTGCGGGCGATGAGAGTCTGGTCGTGGATGCGCCCGATCCGCACCGCTACGTCCCAGCCCTCTTCGACCAGGTTCACGGTGCGGTCATTGAGCCCCATGTCGACCGTGATCGCCGGATGTAGCCGGGAGAATTCCGCCATGAGCGGCGCGAGTTCGCGCACCCCAAAGGAGACGGGAGCGTTCACCCGCAGGATACCCGTCACCTCGATCCGTTCGGCTACCGCGGCAGACTCGGCCTCCGCCAGTTCGGCAAGGATACGTTCGACGCTCTCCAGATAGCGCCGCCCCGGCTCGGTGAGGGTGATCCTGCGGGTGGTGCGGTGCAGGAGCTTGACTCCGAGCCTTTGCTCCAGGGCGCCCACATGCTTCGTCACCATGGTCTGAGACATTCCCAGCGCCCGGGCGGCGCCTGAGAGACTGCCGAGCGCGGCCACACGCGTAAACACTTGCATTCCGGTGATCTGGTCAAGCATTGATCTCACCCTCGGGGTGTGAAGTCTTAACCCGGTTGGTTGGATTATCAAACCTACCTAAGGAAGCCATATCGGGGATGTCCTTTCCACAGGAGAACCTCGATGATCGACACCCGCACTGCCCCCTATGCCGCCACCGCGCTCCGTATAGCGCTCGGCATTCTCTTTCTCGCTCATGCCGGCCTGAAGCTGTTCGTCTTCACGCCCGCCGGCACCGTGCAGTTCTTCGGCAGCCTCGGTTTGCCCGGCCCATTTGCCTATCTCGTGATCCTCGCCGAGATCGTCGGCGGCGTCGCCCTGATCGCCGGCGTCTACAGCCGCATCGTGGCTGTTGGTCTCATCCCGATCCTGCTCGGCGCGATTGTCACCGTTCACGGACCTGCCGGCTTCTTCTTCACCAATCCGAACGGCGGCTGGGAATTTCTGGCGCTGTGGATTGTCGGCCTGATCGCCGTGGCCCTGCTTGGCGACGGCGCCTACGCGCTCAAGTCCACCCCGGCCGCCACCCGCCCCGCGCTCGCGCGCTGACCCTGACACACCCATGCTCACGAGGCGCACGCTCATGACCACTTCCGGAACCTTCCTGGCGGGCAGCCTTGCCGGCCGCTCAAGTCAGGCCCGCAGCACCACCCCTGGCGTGACCTCGGCCGGTTCTCCCATGCGGATCGGCACGGTGGCTCTGACCGTGCGCGATCTCGACACGGTCAGCCGCTTCTACCAGCAGGTGATCGGTCTCGCCCCAGTTGAGACAGGTCCCGGTCTCGCCCGCTTGGGCGTGGGCGAAACGGTGCTGCTCGAACTGCGCCATGACCCGGCTGCTCCGCTCGCCAGTCCGCGGGCCGCAGGCTTGTTCCACACGGCCTTCCTGCTGCCAACGCGGGCGGATCTCGCGCAGTGGCTGCTCCACGCCGCAGAGCAGCGCGTGCCCCTGCAGGGCGCCTCCGACCACCTCGTCAGCGAGGCGATCTATCTGGCCGACCCGGAGGGCAACGGCATCGAGGTCTATTGGGACCGGCCGAGCGAGACCTGGGCCTGGCGCGACGGCATGGTCGAGATGAGCACCCTGGCACTCGACCTCAACAGCCTCGCGGCTACCGTCAAGACCCGCGACTGGCATGGCTTGCCGGCAGGTTCGCTGATCGGCCACGTGCATCTTCAGGTCGGGGCGCTGGAGCCGTCAGATCGCTTCTATGCCGATCTCCTGGGCTTTGACGTGATGACCCGTTATCCCGGGGCGACCTTCCTTGGATCGGGGGGCTATCACCACCACCTCGGAACCAACATCTGGAATAGCCGCGGCGCGCCCGTGCGCTCGGAGCCGACGACCGGACTGGCCGATGTGGAGATCGTCACCGATGCGGGCACGTTCGAGTCCCTGCGCTCCCGCCTGTCGCCGGAGCAGGTTGCCGAGGCGACTTCGACACGGCTGCCGCTGCGCGATCCCTGGGGTACGTCCATCACCGTCATGACCCGCTGAACGATGAACGACTGCCGGTTGCGGCAGGCTTGAGGAGACGACATAATGCTCGTGAACGGCAAATGGACCGCCGACTGGCAGCCGGTGCAGGCCAAGGATGCCAAGGGCGGATTCGTGCGGCAGGCATCGAGCTTCCGCCACTGGATCACGCCGGACGGCAGCCCTGGCCCGACCGGCGAAGGCGGCTTCAAGGCCGAAGCCGGGCGCTATCATCTCTATGTCGCCCTGATCTGCCCCTGGGCCTCGCGCACCCTGATCACACGTAAGCTCAAGAGGCTTGAGCAGGCGATCTCCGTCTCGGTGGTCGAGCCTGCTTTAACCGACCAGGGCTGGCGCTTCGGCGACTATCCCGGATCGAACCGGGACGAGCTCAACGGCGCCACCTACCTGCACGAGATCTACACCAAGGCGGATCCCACCATCAGTGGCCGCGCCACGGTGCCGGTGCTCTGGGACAGGCAGCGGCAGACCATCGTCAACAACGAATCCGCCGACATCGTGCGTATGTTAAACTCCGGCTTCGGAAATCTCGCGGGCGATGAATTCGATCTTTACCCCGAGGATCTGCGGGCGGAAATCGATGCACTGAACGATCGGATTTATCCGTGTCTCAACAACGGCGTCTACCGCGCCGGTTTTGCCACCACGCAAGAAGCCTATGAGGAGGCGTTCGGCGAAGTGTTCGGCATGCTCGACGAACTGGAGGAGCGACTCGACGGCAGGGCGTTCCCGTTCGGCGACCGCCCCACCGAAACCGACATCTGCCTGTTCGTCACGCTGGTGCGGTTTGATGCGGCCTACCATGGCCTGTTCAAGTGCAATCTGCGCCGCATCGCGGATTACGCGAACCTGAGCGCGCATCTGGAGCGGATGCTCGCCATTCCAGGTGTGGCCGGTACGGTAAACATCGATCACATCAAGCGCGGCTACTACTCGATCAGGAGCCTGAACCCGACCGGGATCGTGCCGCTCGGTCCGGTGTTGGAGTTTGCCGGCCTGCTTGCCGGGCCGCAAGATGGCTCGAGGGCAACTGCCAGCCGGGTCCAACCTGCGGCCGAGTAACAAAGCCATCGTACGCCGCAGGGAGTTTTCGTGGGGGCGACACTGCAAAGAGACGGACCCAATGAGGATCCGTTGAACCAAGGAGCGTCTCATGACCACGTTCAAAGTCGGCTATCTGATCGGCAGCCTTGCCAAGGACTCGATCAACCGCAAGCTCGCCAAGGCCCTGATCCGCCTTGCCCCTGAGCATCTTATGTTTGCCGAGATCCCGATAAAGGACCTGCCGCTCTACAGCTACGACTACGATGCCGAGTTCCCGCCGGTAGCGAAAGCGTTCAAGGAGACCATCGCGTCGGTGGATGCGGTGCTGTTCGTGACGCCCGAGTACAACCGCTCGATTCCGGGTGCGCTCAAGAACGCCATCGATTGGGCCAGCCGCCCCTACGGCAAGAACTCCTTCACGCGTAAGCCCTCGGCAGTGATCGGCACTTCGCCCGGCGCCATCGGCACCGCGGTGGGACAGCAGCACCTGCGCAGCGTCCTCGGCTTCTGCAACTCGCCCCAGATGAACGCGCCGGAGGCCTACATCCAGTTCAAGCCCGGGCTGATCACCGACGAGGGCGAGGTCACCAACGAGTCCACCGCCGAGTTCCTCAAGACCTACA
>JAJFBI010000331.1 GCA_020697385.1 Microvirga sp.
GCACTCACCGCCGCCATGGCGGGGCGCGCTGGTCTTTGATGCAGGCCCCGCCCGATGCGACCCAGCCGCTCGGGCAGGAGCCGCCCACTTGCGGCACGGCCTGCGGCGCGTCACGGCCTGACGGGATGCACTGCCCGCCGCTCCAGAGATAGCCCCATGGGCAGCTTCCGGTCCGCGATTGCGGAAGCGGCAGCGGCTGCGCAAAGGCAGGGGCGGCGGCGACGAGGGCGAGCAGGGCGAGGGCGAGGCGCATGATTGGAGCCCGTTCAGGTCGGCAATTCCCGTCCGGTTACGTGCTAAATGCTGCACCTAATCTCTAGCAGCCTGGTTCTCTCGGTTGGCCGACCCCTTGCAAGCGACGAGACCGTCGAGGCCAATCGGTCCCATTACCGATCCCACTGGCAAGCGGCCGAATATCTAAGCCTTTGAAAAGAATGGTCGGAGTGGCAGGATTTGAACCTGCGACCCCCTCGTCCCGAACGAGGTGCGCTACCAGACTGCGCTACACTCCGAAGCCGTCATTTCTGGTGAGGCGCTGATATAGCGGCGCCTCACCCGCGCCGCAACCCGCGCGGCGCGGTTGCCAGCGCCGCGGTCGGCCACTATCTAGGCCGCCTCGGATTGGGGCGTCGCCAAGTGGTAAGGCAGCGGTTTTTGGTACCGCCATTCCCAGGTTCGAATCCTGGCGCCCCAGCCACTCGTTCCGCCTAGGCGCCCTCAGAGCTCGCGTTCCAGTCAGAAATACCGGTAGCGGTTGGCGTTGATCGTCAGGGGCGTGCGGCCGGAGGCGTCCGGATTGAGCGTGCCGCCGAGCGATTGGATGACGCCTGCCGCGGCGTTCAGCCCTGTCGTCAGTGCGCCTTCGACCCAGCCCGAGGTCCAGGAGACGCAATCGCCGGCGATGTAGACGCCGGTATCGTCCGGCAAGCCGCCGGTCAGGGACTTCTGATCGAAGAACATTGTCTGGACGTACTTGTCCTGGCCCGGCTGGCTCAGCTTGAAAGCCCCGGCGAAATAGGGCCGTGACTGCCACTCCTCGAATACGACGTTGTTCTGGAAATCGCCATTGAGGGGTTGAAGGTTGTTGGTCCAGGTGGCGACCGGGTCGCCCATCGCCGCGAGCCGGTTGAGCAGATATTGATAGAGCTGCTGGTTGTCAGCGGGACCAGTGGGAACTCCACCCGTGAGCGCCTGCTGCTTAACCGCGTCGTCGTCCCACACGTAGCTGATGAAGCATACGCCCGTGGAATCGGGGCTCGACGCGCCGACCGGCGTGTAGTCCAACGTATAGACTTGGTGCACGAGGTCATCGGTCTGGAGGCACCGGACGGCACTCGGATCATTGGCCCAGAAATTGCTGATGCGCGCCGCGACCTTGTTCGACGACACCACGTGCGTGCGCATGATGGCCCTCGCCACGGCCGGCGATATCAGTGCGCCCGGGCCGTAGACGTAGTTGGTAAGACCCAGGGTCAGCTCCATGGCCCGCGTGGTTGTTGCCACGATGATCCTGTCGAAGGGACCGTATTGCCCATTCAGCACAAAACCTCCCGCTCCTGGCTCGATCGAACTGACCGGCGTGCTGGTCTGGATTGGACGCCCGTTATTCTGGAGGGTAACGCCAAACTCGATCGCCAGCGTCCTGATACCGTTGGTGAGGGTGCTGCTCGGCTGCAGGAATTTCTGCGTCGTCTCGAGCTCGTTCACGATCAAGCGGAAGATATCCATGAAGCTGATCGGATAGAGCGGGCCGAAGCCCCCGGAGCCGAGCCCGAGCGCGCCGAACCGGTCGAAATCGTCGAACGTCCACGCCGTGCCGTTGGGAATCGGATAACCGCTGGCGCCGGTGAAGATAGCATAGAGCGCCGAATAGAACGTCTGCTGGCCAAAGACGTCGAGGTAATTCTGCCAATAACTGGTCGCACCATTGATGTCGCCGCTGGCGAGCGCGGCCGTAATGGTCCCGGCTCCCGGCAGATCGGTGCTCAGCCCGTTCTGCATAAGCGCAACCCATCCTTTGTAGACCGTCTCGAACCCGGCCGGAGCGGAGCTTGACGACTTGCTCCAAGGGAACGGCGCGATGTTGCCATAGCAGACATAGGTCGATACCACGCCCGGATCGGGAAAGTCCGGCAGGCTGCACAGTCCGTTGGGAACGATGTTGGATGTCTTCAGGTAGAAGTCGAGAATGAACTCGGTCGGCGGAAAACGCATCGAACCCATCTCGGCAATGTCGGTCCCGCCGGTCGAGAATAGGTGGGACGCACAGCGGCCGCCCACGTCCGATGCCTGCTCGAACACCGTGACCGTACACCCGGCACGCATCAGCTCGTAGGCCGCGCAGAGCCCGGAAACGCCGGCGCCGATCACCGCGACGGAGGGAGAGCCGGAGGCCGCGCCTATCGGCAGCCCGTTGTTATGGAGATACCAGAGCCACTGGTCGTAGGAGAAATCCGGCGTGTCGATATACGGATGCAGTCCGCTCGGCGGGCAGGTATCCGTTTGCCGCAAGGTCTTCAGAATAGCCATGACCTCTCCCCTCCTCAGTAAGCCCGTTGATTCGCAGTTGCGGTCGCGATATGCGGCTCCGCCGGATGTTTGCTGTCTATCCCGCGCGGGTCGATCGCTATCGAAGCCAGCTCGGTCCGGACCTTGTCGCCCTCGTTGGCAGCGCCCAGACGCTCAAAAAGCGTCAATGCGTGGCTGAAATGCCCAGCGGCTTGCCCAACGCGACCCTGGCTCATGCGCAGTCGGCCGTAATCGGCGTAGGCGAGCGCCAGCTCGTTCTCGGCCCTGATCTCGCGAAGAACCGAAATGCTCGCCTCGAAGTGCGACGCCGCAGACGGTTCTGCGGCTTGCGCCGGATCTCGCGAGACAGCGATCTCGCCGAGCAGGCGATGGATCGAACCGACGTAGAATCTCATGCCGGCGCGGGTGGCTAGTTCGAGCGCCTCCTGCAGCGACCGCTCTGCGTCGTCGAGCTGTCCCGCCCGCCAATAAGCCTCGCCCAGGTACGTGCCGGCAAACACCTGTCCTAGGACGAACCGGGTGGCTTCATACATTGGAATGAGCGGTGCCAGCAGCTCGGCTCCTTCTCGCGCTCGACCGCCGCGGCACCGAGCAAAGCCGAGATGAGTTTGCGCCCATACCCTATCTGCCAGAGTGGGCGCTTTCTCGACTGCGACTTCGGCATGCCCAATCGCCTTTGCAAAATCCCCATTGTAGGTATGGGCTAGGCTGAGGATCCAATGCGCGAATGCAACCAAGCTGTCGTCGCCGTATTCTTCGGCAAGAGCCACCTCCTTGCGCGCTTCCTCAATCGCCTCGCGGCCGCGGCCAAGGCAGGAATACGTCCACGAAGCGGATCCCAGCGACCAGACGGTCCACCTCAGATCGAACGGCTGACGCAGCCGCTGCATTGCGGCTTCCCGCCACGACAGCGCCTCGTCGTAATTCCCGAGATAATGGTTGCACCACTGAAGCATGCTGTAGGCGGGCCCCGATTTCTCGCTCACACCCGCCGCTTCGTTGAACCGCACGGCATCAGTCAGGGTGTCTGCCGATTCGTGGAGGAGTCCGAACACCCATTGGCAGTGGCCGAGATGCAGATAAAAGGTGGCCAGCAGTTCGGAGTCGCCGAGCGCTACGGCCATTACTTGGTGCCGAACCAAGAGGTCGTAGTAGTCGGGAATTCTCAGGAGGAGCCAAAACACGATCCATTGATTGACGATCAACCTGATGCGCCGGTGCCGGTTACTTTCCGTGTCAGGCATGATGTCGAGGAGTGCAATCGCCTTCTCGAAGTAGGTTGCGGCCTCCTGCATCGCGTTTGAGGTGGTGGCTTTCCGATTGGCGAGCTCGAGATATTCGAGGGCCTTTTCGTGGTTCGCGGTGTGAGCGTAATGGTGGGCCAGCTTTTCATAGTGGTCTTCCAGGCGATCCTGATAAATCGCCTCGAGCGCTTGGGCGGTGCCCTCGTGGAGCGATTGCCTGGTCGAAGTTAGCAGGCTGTCGTGCGCCACATCTTGCGTCAGCGCGTGCTTGAAAACGTAAATCTGCTCTCCCACCTCGGTGCGCTGGTAGAGGAACTCCTGCCGCTTAAGGTCCAGGAGATGGACATGGAGATTGGGCGTCTCGCAAATGGCCTGCAGCAGCTTAAGCGGCACCTCGCGACCGATAACGGACGCGACCTGCAGGAGTCGCTTCGGCGCGTCGGCAAGCCGGTCTATGCGCGCCTGCAATACGCCCTCAACGGTATCCGGGATCGATAGCGTCGCCGATCCGTCCGCCCGATTGCTGATTTCACGCGCCAGCTCTTCCAGGAAGAGCGGATTTCCCTCGGCCTTCGCGACAATCAACCGGGCGAGCATCTCGGGCAGACATTGAGCATTGCTTACTGAGTGAACGACCCGTAGGCTGTCCGGCGCGGACAAGGGCCTGAGCGACATCT
>JAJFBI010000332.1 GCA_020697385.1 Microvirga sp.
GTTATCACGCGACTACCGCAGCGACAAGCTAACCCTGGGACATAAGGAGCAAGGCCACCCCTGCGAGAATGAGCAGCATTCCAGCCAGTTCACGCCTTGTGGTCGCCTGTGCCAGAAAATGATGGGACACAGCCTGCGCCATCAGCACCTCCACCAGGGCGAGGGTGCGCACATTGGCCGCCGTGGTGAGTGCAAAGCCGATGAACCAGAACTGGGACGCCAAGGCTCCGAGGAAGCCCGCTCCCAGGGAAGGACGCCACGCCGCGAAGCTCGCCATCAGCGCCTTGCGATCGAAGAGGCCGAGCCAGACGAGGAGCACGGCGGTCTGCAGGCCGAGCCCCCAGACCAGGGTCGTGGAGGCCCGGATGAGCGGGGAGCCCTCGTCGAGGGACAGGATCGCACCGCGAAAGCCGATGGCGGCCAGGGCGAAAAAGGCTCCGGAGGCGAGGCCGAAGAGGATGGGCCTCAGGCCGGACGAGGTCAGGCTCGTGCCAGGCTTCACCGACATGAGCAGCACGCCGCCTGTGGCAACCGCGATGGCCAGCGCCATGGCCGGGGTGAGCGGGTCGCCCAGGAGCACCAGCCCGAAAAGGGCTACCTGCACCGGCTCGGTCTTCGTATAGGCGGTGACGACAGAAAAGGCGCGCTCCCGCATGGCCGAGAGCATGAGCGCGGTGGCGAGGATCTGCGTGAGAGCGCCCATGAGCGCGTAGCCCAAGAAGGCTGTATTGGGCGCCGGCGGCGTTTCACCGGTGACAAAGCTCATGACCGTCAAGGCGAGGAGCGCGAAGGGAAAACCGTAAAGGAACCGGACCTGGGTTGCCCCCACGGTTCCGATGGTCTCGGTAAGGCGGCGCTGGGTGGCGTTGCGGCCGGTTTGCGCTGCTGCGGCTAGAATGGTCACCGGAATCCAGAGAAGGGATGCGCTCATGTCGACCTTTAATCCGCGCGGCTCTTGCCACTCTCTTGCCATGGAATTCGTTAAGAAGGGGAGACAAGCAACCAACAAGGGGCCAAACCTAGCCAAGGCCAAGGTTTGGCACTACAAATAGCCCAGCTTACAGGCGGGGCCGATCCATCCTCTCCTATCGTCGAACGAAGCCAAGGAGTCGTTCCGCATGAACGTTAGCCGAGCCCTCCGCGTGACAGCCTTTGCCCTTGCCGCCCTGATGAGCGGTTCGGCCTTGGCCTCCGGCGGCCCTGCTCTTGTCGTCGAACTCGAATCCGGCCGCGTTCTTCACGCCGAGCGGGCAACCGACCCCTGGTTTCCGGCCTCCATTACCAAGCTGATGACGGCCTATGTGGCTCTCGAGAAGGTGCGCTCCGGCCAGATGAGCATGGATACGCTGCTCATCGTGTCGGAGGGCGCCGCCGCCCTGCCTCCGTCGAAGATGGGCTTCAAGCCCGGCACGGAGATCCGGCTCGACAACGCCCTCAAGATCATGATGGTGAAGTCGGCGAACGATGTCGCCGCCACCATCGCGGAGAATATCGGCGGCTCGATCGACGGCTTCTCGGAACTGATGAACGCCCACGCCCAGCGTCTTGGCATGGTGAGCAGCCGCTTCGCCAATCCCCACGGCTTGCCCGACGAGCGCAACCAGACCACGGCCCGCGACATGGCGATTCTCGCCCGCGCGCTGCTGACGGAGTTCCCGGACCACAAGGACCTGTTCGATATCGGGGCCGTCCAGTTCGGCCGCCGCATCATGCGCAACACCAACGGCCTCATCGGCCGCTATCCCGGCGCGGACGGCATGAAGACCGGCTTCATCTGCTCGTCCGGCTTCAACGTGGTGGCAAGTGCCCACCGCGACGGCCGTCATCTCATCACGGTCGTGCTCGGTGCTCCCTCGTCCAACGAGCGCACCATCAAGGCCGCTGAACTGTTCGATCGCGGCTTCAGCAGCAAGGTGAACTTCACCAATCCGGAGCTTGCGGCGCTGCCGACTTCGGCCAATACCAGCCCGCCGGACATGCGCCCGGTCATCTGCGACCGCCGCGGACCGATGCCGCAGGAAGATGATGCTCCGGCCGTTGCCGAGACCGACAGCAACATTCCGAATCTCTTCTCCTCGGAGGTCATGGCTTTTGCCGGCACTGCCGCCAACAAGCCGGTGCGCACCGTGCTTGGACCCCGTACCGCCGTTCAGCCGGAGCGGGTCTGGGTCGGCCTGAATCCTCCCTCGGAGGCCGAGATCGCTGCCCAGGCGGCGGCCGAAGCGGCTGCCGAGGAGGCGCGCAAGGCCAAGACCAAGAAGGCTGCAGCGCCGAAGAAAGGCAAGGCGGCCGCCAAGCAGGACGATACCGCCGCGCAGGATGACACCAAGGCTGCCGCCGAGAAGGCGCCCGTAAAGGCCACTGCCAAGAGCAATGACAAAGGCAAGACCCCGCCGCGGGTCAGCGTTACCGTGAAGCCGGTGACGGGCGGCAAGCCGGCGGCGAAGCCCGCAGCCGACACCAAGGCGAAGGCGCCTCAGAAGGCCGATGCGGCCGGAAAGCCCAAATCTGTCGCGAACTGATCCGCTGGATCACCACGTGTCAGCAACGCCCGGTCTTTGACCGGGCGTTTTTCTTCAGCCTTGCAATTCGCACCTGTCCGGGCGAAGCCTTCGGGCCCGTTATGCAAGTCCTCCTATGAATCACTCCTCCCCGGCCAACGGCCTGCTCTTCGCCCTCGTGTCGGCAAGCCTCTACGGCTTCAACATCGTCTATGCCCGCATGGCCTCCTTCGCCGGAGCGAGCGGCTCGGCCATCGTGGTCTACCGGGTGTTCCTGATGCTGGTGCTGGTCGGCATCGTGGCTGCCGTCATGAGGAAATCCCTGAAAGCAGCCCGCGAGGAGCGTAGCACCCTGATCCTGCTCGGCGTCGCCACGGCCTTCGTGGGCATCTGCTATCTGTCGTCCGTTGCTTATATCCCGGTCACCGTGGCGGCCGTGGTGTTCTACACCTTCCCGATCCTGATCGTACTGGCGAGTCCCTTCGTGGAGGGCACCAGGCTCACGCCGACCTTGCTCGGCGTCGTCGGCGTTGCAACTCTGGGCGTGGCTCTCGTCGTCGGCCCGGCCTTCGGCGATCTCGATTGGCGGGGCCTCGCGCTCGCCTTCGGGGCGAGCATTGCCACGGCCATCCAGTTCTTCGCCGCTGCGCGTTGCCGCAGGACCGGGGTCATGGCCAAGACCTTCTGGATCCATGTGCTCGTCCTGCCGACAGCTGCGCTCATCAGCCTGGCGGCCGGGCAGCTGGCACCGCCCTCCTCCCTGGCTGCCGCGCCTTTCGCGGTCGCCATGACGATCGGCGGCTACGTCTTCGGCTTCGTGCTGCAATTCCTGGCCCTCGGGCGTATCACGGCGGTGGCGGCCGGGATCATCTACTGCACGGAACCCGTGGTGGCCGCCGTCTCGTCGGCTTTCATCCTCGGCGAGGTCCTGTCGCCTCTGCAGATTGCAGGCGGCGCCCTTGTGCTGGGAGCCATCATGGCCAACGTTGTGCTGGAGCAGCGCCGCCTGAAGGATGCGCCCCTGGTGCCGATTGCGGATTGAACACGATGACGAACAGCCCGATGACCCCACCCGCTCCCCTCCCGCTCACCATCCTCACGGGCTTCCTCGGCTCGGGCAAAACCACGCTGCTCAACCGCCTCCTGAAAGATCCTGTGCTGCAGGACAGCGTGGTGATCATCAACGAGTTCGGCGAGATCGGTCTCGATCATCTGCTGGTGGAAAAGGTCGACGAGGGCATGGTGCTGCTTTCTGCCGGCTGCCTCTGCTGCACCGTGCGCGGCGATCTCATCGCGACGCTGGAGGATCTCCTGCGCAAGCGCGACAACGGCCGCATCATGCCGTTCAAGCGGGTGATCATCGAGACCACGGGTCTGGCCGATCCGGCGCCGATCCTGCACGCGGTGCTCTATCATCCGTATCTCTCCATGCGTTACGCCGTGGAGGGCGTGGTGACGGTGGTCGATGCGGTGAATGGCACCGCGACCCTCGACACCCATCGCGAGGCCGTGAAACAGGCGGCCGTGGCCGAGCGCATCGTCCTCTCGAAAACTGATCTCGTGAGCGATGAGTCAAAACTCGTTGAGTTGCGGGAGAGATTGCATCAGCTCAATCCCGGTGCAGCGCTCCTGAAGGCGGATGCGCCAGCCGAGGCTATCATCGCCGGTGGCCTCTTCGACCTCGACGGCAAGATCGCCGATGTGGCCGAGTGGCTGAAGACGGAGGCTGTCGAAGCGGCCGAGCGGGAGAGCCACGGACACCAGCACGAGCACCATCACCATCATGGCCACGATCATCACCATCATCACGACGTGAACCGGCATGACGAGAAGATCCGCGCCTTCTGCCTCACGAGCGACCAGCCGATCCGTCAGGGCACGCTCGACATGTTCCTCGATCTCCTGCGCTCCTCTCAAGGTGCGAAGCTGCTGCGCGTGAAGGGCTTG
>JAJFBI010000333.1 GCA_020697385.1 Microvirga sp.
ATGGATTCTCCCTGGTGCATCAGACGGATCTGGTAACGAGGGATGATATCAAACGGAAAGGCTTGCCCTTCGTTGCTGATGGCGCCTTTCGACCATTCCCGCTCAACGACGATGAGGTTTCGATCCGTGTACACCTCGCTGTAGCCCACGGAATCGACCTTCATCAGAATGGCGAGGTTGCGAGCTGCTGTCTCCATGATCTCTGTCGGATTGTTAAGGCTCGCGAGCTGATCGTTGAGACTGAGGAGAAATTCCTGCCTGCGATGCGCGTCCTGCGCCGCTTCCTTGATCTTCTCCCGTTCGCTGACGTCTTGTAAAACTCCGAAGTAGCGGATGGGCCTTCCATTCTCGTAGATGCCGCCACCCCTCACCAGAATCCGCGTAATGCGTCCGTCAGGCTTGATGATCCGTTGATCGATATTGAAGTGCGTATTCGTTCGGTCACCATAGATGATGGCCTGTCTGACTCGCTCCACATCTGCAGGATGGAAGGTCTTTTCTAATTCTGCGAATGTCGGCTCTGCGTCAGGCGGCAATCCGAATGTTGCGAAAAACGCTGGAGTGCCAGTCATTCTGTCTGTTTCAACATCGCGCTCCCAGGCAGTCAGCTTACCCATCTCAAGCGCCATCTGCAGCTTGCCATTAGCGACCCGCAGCTCTTGTTCCATCTCGCGAAGTCGTTTCTCCAGTTCCGCGATGCGCCGCTTGTCCTCTCCCTCGGGTGGAACAGCTTCCTTGGATCTTATCGATTTGCCCTGTTCGCTCATGGACGCGTACTCTCAGACAGCCGTGACTGCGCCTTCGCGCCTGATTCCGTATCTGTTCGATTTATGGAATCTCGTTATAATAGATCATAGGGCTTTGGATCAGCTCTGAAACCCCCCGACGCACTTCAGCGCGAAAGTATAGGCGAGGGCGACCTCGTCGAGGCGGTCGAACCGGCCTGCGGCGCCTGCGTGGCCTGCCTCCATGTTGAGCTTGAACAGGATCGGGCCGCCGACCGTCATGGTGGCCCGGAGCCGCGCCACCCACTTGGCCGGCTCCCAATAGGTGACCCGCGGGTCGGTGAGCCCTGCCAGCGCCAGGATCGCCGGATAGGCCTGGGGCTTCACGTTGTCGTAGGGCGAGTAGGACAGGATCGTGCGGAAGGCGGCCTCGTCTGCAGCCGGGTTTCCCCATTCCGGCCATTCGGGCGGGGTGAGGGGGAGCTCGCTGTCGAGCATGGTGTTGAGCACGTCGACGAAGGGCACCTCGGCGATGATGCCGGCAAAGAGATCCGGTGCCAGGTTCGCCACCGCGCCCATGAGCATGCCGCCGGCGCTGCCGCCATGGGCGACGATGCGGCCAGGCGAGGTGTAGCCCGCCTGAACCAAGGCCTCGCCGCAGGCGATGAAATCCGTAAAGCTGTTGGGCTTCTTCTCGCGCTTGCCGTCCATGTACCAGCGCCAGCCCTTCTCGGTCCCGCCGCGGATATGCGCGATGGCATAGACGAAGCCGCGATCGACGAGGGACAGGATCCCGGTGCGGAAGGCCGCCGGCATGGACATGCCGTAGGAGCCATAGCCGTAGAGCAGGCAAGGCGCGGAGCCGTCGAGGGCGACCTCGCGCCGATGAACGATGGATACCGGCACCTGCTCTCCGTCGGGCGCGGTGGCGAACAGGCGGCGGGTCACATAATCGGCTGGGTTATGTCCGCTCGGCACCTCCTGCCGCTTGCGTAGGCTGCGTTCCCCAGTGCGCAGGTTGTAGTCGATCACCTCGCTCGGGGTTGTCATCGACGAGTAGTGATAGCGGATCACGTCGGTGTCGAATTCGTAGCCTGCCGAGAAGCCCAGCGAGTAGGCTTCCTCGTCGAAGGCGACGCTCTCCTCTCGGCCTGTCGCGAACTCCCGCAGAATGATGCGCGGATTCGCGTTCTCGCGCTCGAGGCGCACGAGATAACGGGCGAGCGCCACATGGGACAAGATCATCGTACCCGGGCGATAGGGCACCAGATCGCGCCAATGGACTCGTCCCGGTGTGGACACGGGGGCCGTGACGATCTTGAAGTCTTCCGACCCATCCGCGTTGGTCAGGATGATAAGGTCCTCGCCGTGATGCTCCACGTCGTATTTCAACTGCGGCGTGCGCGGCTCGACCACCCGTGGTGCGGCCGAAGGATCAGCGCGGTCGAGGAGCCAGATTTCGGAGGTTTCGTGGTCGCTCGCCTCGATGAGCACGAAGGCATCCGACTGGGTGGTGCCGAGCTTGACGAAAAAGCCGGGATCGTTCTCCTCGTAGACAACCTGATCCTGATCGGGACTGGTGCCGAGGCGATGGAGTTTGACCCGAACCGGGCGGTGGTTCTCGTCGAGCTCCACATAGTAGAAGCCTGATGAATCGTTGAGCCACACGCCGCCGCCGGAGGTCTGGGGCACTGCGTCGGGCAGATCGGCGCCGCTCTCCAGGTCACGGACGCGAATCGTGAAGTATTCAGAGCCCTTGATGTCCGCCCCCCAGGCCAGGAGCCGGTGATCGGGCGAGTGGTCCGCTCCACCGAGATCGAAGAAGGGATAGCCCTCGGCCTCCCTGTCCCCATCCAGCATGATCGTCTCGGATCCGCCGTCGCGTGGCTGGCGGCAGACGAGGGGGTGTTGCCCGCCCTCACGGTAGCGGGTGAAATAGGCATAAGGACCATCCGGCTCGGGAACGCTGGAATCGTCCTCCTTGATCCGGCCGCGCATTTCGGCCACGAGACGGGCCTGAAACTCCTCGGTGCCAGTGAAGGCTGCGGCCGCGTAGGCGTTCTCCTGTTCCAGGCATGCCCGGATCTCCGGATCGAGGGCGGCCGGATCCTTGAGGACCTCCTTCCAGTTCTCCGCCTTCAGCCAGGCGTAGTCGTCCCGGACTTGAGCTCCGTGCATCTCGAAGACGTGCGGTCTTGCGGGAATGGACGGCGCAGCAGGCAAGGGTTGGGAGGGGAGGCGCTCGGGTTTCATGAAATCTTCCGGTGAGGATATTGGGCAGGGATTATGCACAGATAACTCTGATTTCCCACCGAGGGTCCGGATGAGACGCTATAGGTGCCCGGATGTTCTGCCGAAGTGCCCTTTTAGTTACTTCTTCGGCTCAAAAGCATGAAATTTATGTGATTGAGCGCCTAACCTATGGACATAGGCATTAACTTTTGCTCCAGGGTTTATTGCACAGTGAAAGATGTTACGAAGTTTTCCAAAGTTTTCCTTTTGAACATCTTGCATTGAAGCTGAATCTGCCATACTTGGACGAATAAGCACGATTTCTGTGCAAGTACGGTGCGGTTCTAGGAAGAAGCAAGCATAGCTTCAGACGTGAATGCTCAAAGATAGGTTGAAAAGCTTTTTTGAGCCGTTCGAAAGAGCCGGAAAGGAAGAAAATCAAAATGAGCGACAACATCGCTGCTTCGAACTACATTGAGCTGGCTGCCGACATCGTCTCCGCCTATGTCAGCAATAATTCTGTTCCTACATCCGACCTTCCGACTCTGATCAACGAGGTCCATACGGCTCTTCTTCGTGTCGGGGGCGGCACGGTGGAAGTCCCGGTCGAGGCGCCCAAGCCGGCGATCCCGGTGAAGAAGTCCGTGACTCCGGATTACATCGTCTGCCTTGAGGACGGTAAGAAGTTCAAGTCGCTGAAGCGCCATCTGCGCACGCAGTACAACATGACCCCCGAGCAATACCGCGAGAAGTGGGGCCTGCCTGTCGATTACCCGATGGTGGCTCCCAACTACGCGAAGGCCCGCTCCGAGCTTGCCAAGGAAATGGGTCTCGGCCAGCAGCGCCGGAAGCGCCGCTCCTCGCGCAGCTCCAGCTGAACCGAACATCATTGGTTGAGATCAGCCGCCTTCAGGGCGGCTTTTTTCATTCCCGAGTTCCAGCCTCCTGCGCGAAGCGGCTTCGATACGCTGCCGGACTTGTGCCGAGGCGCGAGCGGAAATGATGGCGCAGCGTCGCCGCGGAGCCGAAGCCGGTTGCGCCGGCAATGTCCTCGATCGAGTTCCGGGTCGTCTCCAGCAATTCGCGAGCGCGGATGAGCCGCTCACCGAGCAGCCACTCGCCGGGCGGCAGGCCCGTTGCGGCCTTGAAGCGGCGCAGGAACGTTCGCGTGCTCATGCCTGCCTCCGCGGCCAGCATGTCGATCGGCTGCTCTTCGCTGAGCCGCTGCCGCATCCGGTCGAACAGGGGAGCAAACCTCACACCTTCCCGGGCTGGCGGAACGGGGCGCTCGATGAATTGCGCCTGCCCGCCCTCGCGATGCGGCGGCACCACGAGGCGGCGGGCCAGCCGGTTGGCGATCTCGGGGCCGAAATCATTGCGCACCACATGCAGGCAGAGATCGATCCCCGCAGCGCTGCCGGCGGAGGTCAGCAGCCGGCCCTCATCGACATACAAAACGTCCGGTTCGACCTTGATGTCTGGTCGGTGGAGGCTCCGCGCCAGCCGGGAATCACGATGGTGTCCGCCTGCTCCAGAAGTTCGAGGCCGCCATCGGCCATGATCTGGAAGCCGCCGATGGCGCGCAATGGGCCGGGCTCGATGGCGCAGACCGCGAAACCGTACCAGTCCGGTCCCATCTCCGGGCGCGGCAGCCCGAAGATCTCGACGGCGATGCCGAACTCGAAGGTGCTCAGGCGGTCATAGGCGAGGGCGACGACGAGGTGGTTTGGCATGA
>JAJFBI010000334.1 GCA_020697385.1 Microvirga sp.
GACAACGCCCAGAGCAGGGCCTCGGCCTGTCCGAACTGGCGGTCGACGACAAGCGACAGTGCCCGGGCCGTTTCTTGGAGATGTTTCTCGACCGCCTGCCGGTCGTGACGGTAGCCGGCATAGACCAGCATGCCGGCCGCCGCGAGCGCCGGCAGCAACAGCACGAGGGTGAGAAGGAGCAGGCGCGAGCGTACGGACGGGAGATGCGGACGCGCACCCCTCCACCAGCCGCCTTCGGGAACCACCGAGGACTTGTCCACGCTCTGATCTTCCCCTGCCCTGACCATCGTGAACCGACAGGACGTCGATGGCACCGTCCAAGGACTTGGCCATAGCATGCATCAGGACATGATTGCGACGGCTGTCGCAGCACATGTGTGGTCTTGATCTTTTGGGTCAATCCCGAGCGCGCAGGGCGTCGAGCATGCCTTTCACAGTTGCACCAGGGATGCCCCTCGTGCCCCGTGATGGACCGCTTCGGGTCAAACTGGGAAGTTCGAAGGCCTTCGAGGCCTCCGCTCATGGGCTGTAAGCAATCCTCGAGGCTCGGATGGCGGGACAGACAGCTGGCACATTCATTCCTTATGAGGGATGATTAAGCCCTTGTGACGCAACGATTTATTGCATCGAAGGCGAGAGTCTCCACCTCTCCATCACCTTCCAAACCCCTTGATCTCCATTAAATTCTTGCTCTGCAATGGACTCGTGGCGCCCTGTGCTACACAAGGGTGCTCGGCATGGCCTAAAGCATCGGACCCAAAAGTGGTTTTGCACTTTTGGGTCCGATGCTTCCTCCATAAGTGAGAGCATCGCGTCAAATCAACCGAAGGTATTTCTGAGGGCGGGCTCATGAAGAAGATCGGATTTCTCTCGTTCGGACACTGGTCCCCTTCACCTGGATCACAGACGCGATCCGCCCGTGACGCCCTCCTTCAGTCCATCGACCTTGCCGTGGCGGCCGAGGAGCTTGGTGCGGACGGTGCCTATTTTCGCGTCCATCATTTCGCGCACCAACTCGCCTCGCCGTTCCCGCTGCTGGCGGCCATCGGTGCAAAGACCAGCCGGATCGAGATCGGCACGGCGGTCATCGACATGCGCTACGAGAACCCTCTGTACATGGCCGAGGATGCGGGCGCGGCCGATCTGATCAGCGGCGGCCGTCTTCAGCTCGGCATCAGCCGTGGCTCGCCAGAACAGGTGATCGATGGCTGGCGCTATTTCGGCTATGCGCCCGAGGAGAGCCAAAGCGATGCCGACATGGCCCGCCAGCATGCAGAGGTGTTTCTGAACGTCCTCAAGGGCCAGGGCTTTGCCCAGCCGAACCCCCGCCCGATGTTTCCGAACCCACCCGGCCTGCTGCGCCTTGAGCCGCACGCGGAAGGCCTGCGCGAGCGCATCTGGTGGGGGGCCGCCTCCAATGCCACGGCCGCGTGGGCCGCACAGCATGGCATGAATCTCCAGAGCTCGACCTTGAAGGAGGACGAGTCGGGCGAGCCCTTTCATGTCCAGCAGGCCAAGCAGATCCGCCGCTACAGGGAAGCGTGGAAGGAGGCGGGGCATGCGCGCGAGCCGCGCGTCTCTGTCTCACGCTCGATTTTCGCCCTCGTGGATGATCGAGACCGCAGCTATTTCGGGCGTGGCAATGACAGCGACCAGGTCGGCATCATCGACAACATGCGCGCCATCTTCGGCCGCTCCTACGCCGCAGAGCCAGACCGCCTCGTGGATGAACTCAAGGCGGACGAGGCAATTGCGGAAGCCGACACGCTGCTTCTGACTGTGCCGAACCAGCTTGGCGTCGGGTACAACGCCCACGTCATTGAGGCCATCCTGAAGCATGTTGCTCCGGCGCTGGGCTGGCGGTGACGACCGGCTCAAGGGTCAGGCATGCCATCGATCGGCCTGATCCCGCCCAAGGCGGCCCGGTTTCGGGTTGCTCGTGATGCTGCCCGCCTGTGGGTCTCCCAAAGCTCCCGCGCAACCGCCCGATGCTCCTCCAGCGGCCCTGCTTTTCCACTCAAGCTCAGGAGCGCGATGGCAACTGTTTCAGTAACGATGGCTGCGGCACGGTCGTCACGCAGCGTGCCAGTATTCAAGACTTGTCATTCCCGTCGGCGGATAGGCCTGCGGCTCCAATTCAGCCGGCATCAGAATGTCCTGTGCCTTCCCATCGACGAGACGCAGAAGCGGGCTCAGGCGGAAGGGCGTTGCTTCGGCAGCATCGCGGTGGAGGTCGCGATAGGCCGGGCGCACGACACCCGTCATGCTCGCAGGAGCGCTTAAGGGGTTCAGCAGAGGCATGACCGAATTGACGGGCGAGCGCGTTTCCAACAACCCATAAAGCGACAGCAGACGATCCAGCTGGGACGACATCGCCGCAACAGGCAGATAGGCGACGCCATGGTCTGCAACCGCCTCGGAGGCATCGTTTTCGGCGTGCTGTTTCGCAGCCTGCCGTGCTTCATGCAGCGCATCATCGACCACCAACGAGTTCGTGCTTCTGCAGGACCGCCTCTTCGCGAGCTTCAACAGCGAAATCTTCGTCGTTTCCACCACAATGGTTATCGCCGTTTCCATCGTCGGATGGCGCTTCATGAACACTTATGGCGTCCTCTCCCTGGGACGGGAAACACCCGTCAGCTTAGGGATGAACCATGATCGGGTGGTCACCATCGTGCTGATCCTGGTGCCAATGAATGTCGGAACGGTGACCGTCGACGGGCTCGATGTCACCAGCACGCCATCGGACGTTCTGGCCAGGCGCCTGTCGATCCTCAGGCAGGACAACCGGATTGCCTCCCAGCTGACGGTTCGGGATCTGGTTGAGTTCGGCCGCTATCCGTATTCCAAAGGCCGCCTCACGGCCGACGACCGGGAGCATGCGGCCAAAGCCATCGGCTTCCTTGGCCTGGAGCTCCTCGCCGACCGCTTTCTCGACGAGTTGTCGGGCGGGCAGCGCCAGTGCGCCTATGTGGCCATGCGCGATGGAGCCATCGTGCGCCACGGCAACCCCCGACGCGATCATGACGAGCGACGTTGTCCGAGAGGTCTACGGCATGGATGTAGAGGTCCAGGACGTCCAGGGGCGGAAAATCTCGATCTACTATATTTAGCCGAGCAGGCGCCGATGTGGGAAAAAGCCATCGCGGCAGGTTGGGACGATCAGCCTCTTGGCGCAGGCGTGCGCTGACCCGCAACCAGTGCGAACGAGACGATTGCCAGGCATGAGCATATCGCCATGATGGCAATCAGCGGCCAGACGGTTGAGCCGAGCGCGGCGCCGACAATGGGAGCCACAAGGGCACCAAACCCGATCTGAAAGCTTCCCGACAAGCCGGATGCGGCGCCTGCGAGATCCGGCCTCACGCTCACGGCACCGGCAATGCCGCTCGGCAGGACCAAGCCATTCGCCACGCCGATCAACAGCATCGGCCCGAACAGGGCGACCGGGACCAGAAAGCCCGAAGCGATCAGAGCGGCCATGGCCGCGATGCCGGTCAGGGACAGAAGCGTGCCTGCCAGGATCATTCGGTTAGGACCCATCGTGCCTGCGATGCGGCCCGTGACGAAGTTGCCCAGCATATAACCGCACGGCACCAGGGCGAAATAGAATCCGTACTCCGCCGGGCTGCGCCCGAGCAGTTCGATCATCACATACGGGGCACCCGCCAGAAAGGCGAAGAACATGGCCGACACGAAGCTGGTCACCAGGGTGTAGCCCCAGAACTGGCGAGAGCGGAAGAGGCTCCCGTAGCCCTGCAGGAGTTCGCGGGCGGTCTCCCCGGAGGCGCGGCCGTGGTTTGTTTCGCTGAGCCGCCAATAAGCAAACACAAGGGCGAGCCCGCCAAAACCGATCAGGAAGGCGAACGAGGCGCGCCACCCAAAAAACGTCTCAAGCAAGCCGCCGATGGTCGGCGCAATCATGGGAGCGACCGCCATGCCCATGGTGACGTAGGCGATCATGCTGGCCACCTGATTGCGCCCATAGAGATCGCGCACGATGGCGCGGCTCAGCGTGATCCCGGCACAGCCCCCGATGGCCTGTACGATACGACCGAAGATCAGGACACCGATGCTCTGAGCCAGCAGGCAGATGGCGGAGCCCACCACGAATGTCAGGAGCCCGATCAAGAGCACGGGCCGGCGCCCGAACCGGTCGGACAGGGGTCCGATGATCAGCTGTCCCACGGCCATCGCGCCGAGATAAAGCGACAGGGTCAGCTGAATGGTGGTGAAATCGACACCCAGCGCCCGCGCCATTCCAGGCATCGAGGGCAGATACATGTTGATGCCCAGCGGACTCACGGCGGAAACGGCGATGAGAAGGGCAATGAAGCCAGGGCTGGCGGTGGGCTGAGCCGCTGCGGCATTGGTATGGGTCATAACGTCAAAATCGCTTCCGGCGGTGCCCATAGCCAGCTTGGCAGATGGA
>JAJFBI010000010.1 GCA_020697385.1 Microvirga sp.
GCCTTAGGATGCGGCCTCCGGCTCCGCCACTTCGTCCACGGTCGTCCAGCTATGAGTGATCTCGGCCACGGCGCCGAGCATGATCGAGGCCGAGCAGTACTTCTCTTTGGAGAGCTGGATCGCCCGCTCGACTTTTGCCGGCGCGAGATCCTTGCCGGAGACGCGGTATTCGAGATGGATCTTGGTGAAGACCTTGGGATCGGTCTCTGCGCGCTCCGCAACCACCTCAACCTCGCAATCCGAAACATGCTCCCGACCCTTCCTGAGGATCTGCACCACGTCGAAGGCCGTGCAGCCGCCCAGCCCGATCAAGAGCATCTCCATGGGGCGGATCCCGAGATTCCGCCCGCCATATTCAGGCGCCCCATCCATCACAACGGCGTGCCCGCTGCCAGACTCGCCCACGAACATCATGCCATCGACCAGTTTGACCCGCGCTTTCATCGTGCTCTTCCTCAATCATTTCAAAGAAATCTGCTCGGTTCATACACCGCTACTCCAAGCGCATGGCGCAAATCCAGCTAGCCGCGGGTTTTGTCCTCAGGGTAAGAGACTGGCTCAGTGAGCGGAAATTAACCATGAAGCCTTCGACCGACATTACACGCCTTCTCGAGATCATGGCGGCCCTGCGCACACCCGGAACAGGCTGCCCCTGGGATCTCGAGCAAACTTTCGCATCGATTACACCTTATACGCTCGAAGAAGCTTATGAAGTCGTGGATGCCATCGAGCGCGGCGACTTGGCGGACCTGCGGGACGAACTCGGCGACCTGCTCCTTCAGGTGGTTTTCCATGCCCGCATGGCCGAGGAGCAGGGTGCCTTCGCCTTCGGCGATGTGGTCGAAGCGATCACGAAAAAGCTTATCCGGCGGCATCCTCATGTCTTCGGCAGCACTAAGGACCTGTCGCCCGCGGAGGTGAAGAGCCTGTGGGATTCGATCAAGGCCGAGGAGAAGGCGGAGCGAAAGGCGGAGCGCGCGCGGATGGACTTGTCACCGGAGGCGCATGAGGCCGGTTTCCTCGGTGGCATTCCGACAGCCCTGCCCGCCCTGACACGAGCCCAGAAGTTAACGGCGAAAGCTGCAAAGGTCGGCTTCGACTGGCCTAACGCTACTCAGGTGATCGACAAGATTCACGAGGAATTGGATGAGGTTAAAGAAGCCGCTTCATCTAAGGACAGAGACAGGATCGAGGATGAAATCGGTGACCTGCTTTTTTCCGTAACCAATCTTGCCCGCCATTTCGGGATCGATCCGGAGCGGGCGTTGCGACGAACTAACGCCAAGTTCGAGCGCAGATTCAGAGCAGTCGAGCAAGGCCTTGTCGAACAGGATCGGAGCCTCGACGAGGCTTCCCTCGAGGAGATGGAGCGTCTCTGGGTGGCGGCAAAGATGTCCGAGCGGGAGCCCGGCGCGTCCTCATAGGACGCGGGCTTCGGGAAACCGGTTCAGGAACCTCGGCTCCTTGCCCGCTATGAGGCGCACCTGCAGCACGGTGTGTCCGTTTTCCTTCGTCTGGCGATTGAGAATCTCCGTGTTCTCATGGAGCCATGCGAGCCCCTGCCCGTCTTCGGCTGCGACGTCGACTTCATAGGTCAGCCGCCCAAGCGCCAAGTGCTGCTCAATGGTGGCTAGCAGTTCGGGGATGCCATCTCCGGTCAGGGCCGAGATCAGAATCGGCCGCATCTCCTCACCGGTTCGCAGCGACGTGGTGGCTAGCCGCTCCCGATCCTCCTCCGAGAGGAGATCGGCCTTGTTCCAGACCTCGATGATACGCCGCGTGTCATCCGGGTCGATCCCGAGCTCCCGCAGGACCACGGCTACGTCGCCTGCCTGTGCCTCCGTCTCTCCATGGGACACGTCGCGGACATGCAGCAGCACGTCGGCTTCGACGACGTCTTCCAGTGTGGCCCGGAAGGCCGCCACCAGCATGGTGGGCAGATCCGAGATGAACCCGACGGTGTCCGACAGGATGGCCTTCTCACCGTGAGGAAGCTCGATGGCCCGCGAGGTCGGATCCAGCGTCGCGAACAGCATGTTCTCGGCCAGAACATCGGCCTGGGTCATGCGGTTGAAGAGCGTGGATTTGCCGGCATTGGTGTAGCCGACGAGAGCGATAATCGGATAGGGCACCCGCCGGCGGCTCGTCCGGTGCAGGGAGCGCGTCTTCACGACGCCCTCAAGGTCCCTTTCGATCCGGTTCATCCGCTCCTGGATCATGCGCCGGTCGGCTTCGATCTGGGTTTCGCCAGGGCCGCCAAGGAAGCCGAAGCCGCCGCGCTGGCGCTCGAGGTGGGTCCACGACCGGACCAGCCTGCCCTTTTGATAGGATAGGTGCGCCAGCTCGACCTGAAGGGTGCCTTCCTTTGTCCGAGCCCGCCGACCGAAGATTTCGAGGATCAAGCCGGTGCGGTCGATGACCTTGGCGCCCCAGGCTTTTTCGAGATTGCGCTGCTGCACGGGGCTCAGCGCGCAGTCCATCACGACGAGTCCTATCTCCTCCGCGCGGACCATTCCTGCAAGTTCTTCGACCTTGCCGCTTCCGATGAAGGTGGCGGGGCGGGGTGAGGACAGAGGGGCGATGAGCGAGCGGACGATGGTCAGGTCAATGGCAAGGGACAGACCCGTGATCTCGTCGAGTCGAGCCTCGGGAGGGCGAGGGTTGCCCCCCTCGCCTTCGGTATCCGTAGAGACACGCCGTTTGCGCGTCAGATATGGCCCGACGACGAGCGTGCGTGTCCCGGCCGCAACCTCTTTCTCAGGTTCGGCAAGCTGAGCGAGACGTTCTTCCCCCGGGGTCCGCGGTTCCGTCACCTCAAGCCTTCTCGCCAGCCTCGTCGATCTGGTCGAACAACTGAACGGGCTGTCCCGGCATGATCGTGGAAATGGCGTGCTTGTAAACCAGCTGGGAGTGACCGTCCCTGCGCAGGAGGACGCAGAAGTTGTCGAACCAGGTCACGACTCCCTGGAGCTTGACTCCGTTCACGAGAAAGATCGTCAGGGGTATTTTCTGCTTCCGGACGTAGTTAAGGAAGGTGTCCTGAAGGTTCTGCGCGCGATCGCCCGCCATTGAAGTTGCCTCGCCAGCCCATCGCCGCCGGTCTTGGCTATGGGGCCGCCTGAATATGATTGTCCGCTTTCGTGCGGTCGGTGACCGGCCCCCTTATTACAGGGCGAACAGCCGCGTTCGGCAAGGGGGACGCAACCGTTCTACCTCCTCGGAGCGCATTTTCCCGTGGATTGGTAGGTTTTAGTTCCGGGTCAGACGAAGGCGCTTGACCCAGAGGGACATTGGCACTGGGTCGTCAGCCGCCGATGCCAAGCGATTTCAGCTTCCGGTGCAGGGCTGAGCGCTCCATGCCGATGAACTCAGCCGTCCTGGAAATGTTGCCGCTGAAGCGGGCAATCTGCGCCAGAAGGTATTCCCGCTCAAAGATCTCGCGGGCATCGCGGAGCGGCAGGCTCATGAGCTTTTCACCCCCTGCCCCGCCAGGCGTGCTCGGAACGAGCGCACCGATCTCGGAGGGCAGCATGTCGGCTGTGACCTCTGAGTCGGGTTCCCCTGAAGTGAGGATCATCAGGCGCTCGACGTTGTTCCTCAGCTGACGCACGTTGCCGGGCCAGTCGTGCGACTGCAGCACCGCCATGGCATCCTCGGCAATGCGCCGCTTCGGCAGGCCCGTGCTCGACGAGATCTGCTCCATGAAGAACTCGATCAACTCTGGCACATCCTCCCGGCGCTCGGCCAAAGATGGTACCCGGATCGGAATGACGCCGAGGCGGTGGAACAAGTCCTCACGGAACCGACCGGCGGCGATTTCAGCCGGCAGATCGCGGCTCGACGACGAGACGATGCGGACATCCACATGCACCCGGGTCGTTCCACCGACTCGTTGGAAATTCTGGTCCACGAGAACGCGCAGGATCCGGTTCTGCGTCTCCCGCGGCATGTCGGCAATTTCATCAATGTAGAGAGTGCCGCCATGAGCTTCTTCGAGTGCTCCGACGCGGCGCGCCCCGCCCTCGCCACCTTCGGTCCCGAAAAGCTCGGCCTCCATTGTGTCCGGCGTGATCGTCGCGGCCGAGAGAACCACGAAGGGGCCGTTGGCACGGGTGGAGAGGCCGTGAAGGGTCCTGGCCGTCAGCTCTTTGCCTGATCCCGGCGCGCCGGTGATCAGGATGCGGGCATTTGTCGGGGCAGCCCGCTCGACAGCCTGCCGAAGCTGATTGATCACAATGGACCTGCCGGCAATGCGGCTCGCCTGAACCGAGCGGGAGCGCAAGTCGCGCACCTCGCGCTTCAATCGAGACGCTTCAAGGGCCCGCTCGGCGACGAGCACGAGCCGGTCAGCCTTGAACGGCTTCTCGATGAAATCGTAGGCGCCCGCCTTGATGGCCGAGACAGCGGTTTCGATATTGCCGTGACCCGAAATCATCACCACGGGCAGGTCGGGGTGCTGGCTCTTGACGATCTCGAGCACCTGAAGACCATCCAAGCGGCTTCCCTGCAGCCAGATATCCAGGAAGACGAGGTGAGGACGTCGCGTCTCGATAGCCGCCAGGGCTTCGTCGGATGTCCCTGCCGTGCGTGTACGGTGGCCTTCATCCTCAAGGATGCCGGCCACGAGTTCGCGAATGTCGACTTCGTCGTCGACGACGAGAATGTCAGCGCTCATAGGCTTGCCCTGCGAGAGTCGTTTCGGTTGGAAGCAGCCGCTGGCTCTTCCAGTGAAACCTGTTTCGTCTTTGGGATCCACATGCGGACCTGACCACCTCTTCCAGCAGGATTGTCGGCCAGTTCCATGCCACCCCCATGGTCTTCCAGGATCTTTGCTACAATCGGCAGACCCAAGCCGGTTCCACCCTCACGGGTCGTCATGTAGGGCTCCAGCAGGCGCTGCCGCCCCTCGACCGGGAAGCCCTTGCCATTGTCGGTCACGGCTAAAATCAGATAATCGGGATGCGTATTGTCCAGAAGGACCGAGATCTGCCCCTGCCCTCTCTCCGAGTCCGGTACTGCCGCTACGGCTTCCGTCGCATTCTTGACGATGTTGGTCACGGCCTGAGACACGAGCCGGCGGTCGAACGGCGCCACAAGGGGTCCTTGCGGCAGCTGGTCAACAAAGTCGATTTCCGGGTGAGCGATCCTCATCATGAAGACCACCTGCCGGATCGTCTCGGCTAGATCCTCATTGCCGATGGTCGGCTTCGGCATGCGGGCGAAGGATGCGAACTCGTCGACCATACGCTTGATGTCATCGACCTGCCGCACGATGGTGTCCGTGCATTGGTCGAACACCTCGCGGTCGGTGGTGATCACCTTGCCGTACTTCCGGCGGATGCGCTCAGCCGAGAGCTGGATCGGTGTGAGGGGGTTCTTGATCTCATGGGCGATGCGGCGCGCCACGTCGGCCCAAGCAGAGGTCCGCTGCGCCAGGACGAGATCCGTTATGTCGTCCAGGGTGATCACGAGATCCCGCTTTTCGCTGCGTGTCTGCTCGCTGGTCACGCGGACGTTGATCGTACGCTCCTTGCCCTTGCGCGCTATATGGATCTGCTCTTGCATCAACCGCTGGCGCCCATGGCTCATCTCCTCCACCAGAGAAGTTACCTCGGGCAGAATCATGGTGATCGGCTTGCCGAGAAGTTCATCCCTGGAGGCGCCCAGCAGGGCCTCGGTCGAGGGATTGACGATGGTGATCACGCCCCGGGCATTCACGCCGATCACACCGGCCGAAACACCGGCAAGAACCGCCTCGGTGAAACGACGCCGGCGATCCATAAGCTCGCTGGCCGTGGTGAGGCCATCATGCTGGCGGCGCAGCTCCGAGGTCATCTTGTTGAAGGTCTCGCCCAGATGGCCGAGATCCCCCTCGCCGCGCTTCACGGGAACCTGAACGTAGAAGTTACCGGTCGCCACCTGGTCCGTTGCGTGGATGAGGCGCCTGACGGGCGCCACGAGGCGGTTCGCGAAGTTCAGCCCGAACCAGACAGCGGAGAGCAGAACGATCAGCGCGATGAGGGCGAACATGGACGCGAAGGCGATCTGAATACCAGCCTTCTTCTGGTCGAGCGCCTCATAAAACGCCACCCCAGTCTCGGCCATCTGAGGAAACTCGATGGCGCGCGGATCCACCTCTCGGGCCACGTAGAGGATGCGTCCGCCATGGGCATCGAGCTTCAAGGCGGAGCGGAAAATGTTGCCGCCGGCTCGGGTGAACAGGCAGAGAGCTTCCTGGGAGCTTGCCTCCTGAAGATCCGCTTGGGACGGCGGAGGAATGCTTTCGACCTTCTTGACTTCGATCCGTTCGACCACCGTACCGTCCGGATCGACGATCATGGCCAGGGGAAACCCGAGGAAGACCGCGCGAGAGTTCATGAACTCCCGGAAAAGATTGCGGTCGGCGTCGAAGAGAACCTTCGCGCGGTTGAGATCCGCCGCCATAAGCTGGGTTTCGCGCGCGAGCGTCCGGCACTGCATCTCCCGGTAGGAGCGGGCGATGGATACCGTGTTGTTCATGAGATCTTTGAGCGCGCCCGTAAACCACGGATCAAGCCCGCGCTCCAGGGTCACGGTCGCGACGCCGGCGACGAGAATGGCAGGCAGAACGGCGACCAGACTGAAGAGGCCGACGATTCGCACATGGAGACCTGCCGCGGCGGCCCCTGCCCTGCGTTCCCGAACCAGCTTGCGCGTTTGCCAGGCCACAATCCCAAGGAGGACGGCAATGAGAACGCCGTTCAGCGCAAACACCCATACGACGACATTATGGGTCGGCAGAATGGGCGTGGCGCCAGCAAGGATCAGGAAGGTGGCCAGGGCTGACGCCAGAGCCGACAGAACGGCACCGTAGCCCAACCAGCCTAGACCGGTCTGGGACGGCTCGGCCGCCTGACGCTGTGCAATGGTGTCCTGGTTGATCAAGACTGAAGCCCCGCGAGATCGGGTGCCCTGGAGGCGGCACCCTGTAGTGGGGTGATGCACCAACACAACACTGTGGTCAAATTATTACAGCCCGGATGGATCAGGCTCTGTTCGAGCGCACAACCATGAGATCCAAGTCCCGCACCTTCTTGCGCAGGGTGTTGCGGTTGACCCCGAGAAGCTCCGCCGCCCTGATCTGATTGCCCCGGGTCGCCGCGAGGGCCGCACCGATGAGCGGCCCCTCGATCTCGCGCAGGATGCGATGATAGAGGCCAGGCGGCGGAAGCGAATCCCTAAAGCCGGAGAAATATTCGCTCAGGTGCCGTTCGACGGCATCCGACAAACCTTCCGATGCTTGGAGGACGGGCTGGTTGGACCTCCCGGCAGGCTGCGGCGGCAAGAGAGGCTGGGAGTCGAGTTCTGAGTCGATGATCGCGCCGGTGATCATGTCCTGAGGATAGAGTGCAGCCAAGCGCCGCACCAAGTTCTCCAGCTCGCGCACATTGCCAGGCCAGCGGTAGCGCTTGAGCCGGTCCATGGCCTCCACATCGAGCTGTTTGCGGCCGAGCCCCTCCTTCTCCACCAGCACGAAAAAGTGGCGGACAAGGTCCGGGAGATCCTCGACACGTTCACGCAAAGGCGGAAGCCGCAGCGGGACCACGTTCAGCCGGAAATAGAGGTCCTCTCGGAACAGACCCTGCTGGATCAGGACGCGCAGGTCCTTGTTCGTGGCAGCCACAATGCGGACATTGGTCTTGATCGGCACCCGGCCACCGACGGTGGTGTACTCGCCCTGCTGAAGAACGCGCAGAAGGCGGGTCTGCGCCTCCATCGGCATGTCGCCAATCTCGTCGAGGAAGAGCGTCCCTCCTTCGGCCTGCTCGAAGCGGCCCGTGTTGCGGGCAGTGGCTCCGGTGAAGGCCCCCTTCTCATGGCCGAAGAGCTCGGATTCGATAAGATCGCGCGGGATCGCGGCCATGTTCACAGCCACGAATGTCCCCTGCCGGCGCTTGCCGTAATCGTGGAGCGCCTTGGCGACAAGCTCCTTGCCTGTACCGGACTCGCCCGTGATCATGACAGTCAGATCAGTGGGCATGAGGCGGGCCAAAGCCCGGTAGATCTCCTGCATCGCCTGCGATCGTCCGACGAGCGGGATATCCTCGTTTTCCGGCGCCGGATGAGCGCCGGTGGGCACGCTGCGCGGGCGGGAGAGCGCCCGGCCGACCACGGCTACCAGTTCCTTGAGGTCGAAAGGCTTGGGCAGATACTCATAGGCCCCGCGCTCAGACGCCTTGATGGCCGTCATGAACGTGTTCTGGGCGCTCATGACGATGATCGGAAGCTCCGGGCGGATCTTCTTGATGCGCGGCAGGAGATCGAAGGCGTTCTCGTCGGGCATCATCACATCGGTGATGACGAGATCGCCTTCTCCCTGTGATACCCAGCGCCAGAGAGTGGCGGCATTGCTCGACGAGCGGACCTCATAGCCTGCCCGCGAGAGAGCCTGGTTCAGGACGGTACGGATGGCCGCATCGTCATCGGCGAGGAGAATCTGTCCGCTCGGCATGGGTCAGCCCTATAAAACGGTCCCGCGGCCGTCGCCGGCGCGGTGCATGGGGAGGAGAATACGGAAGGTGGTCCGCCGGGGTGCCGGCTCGCATTCGACGATGCCGCCATGGTCGCCCACGATCTTGGCCACGAGCGCCAGCCCGAGACCGCTGCCCTGGACCTTCGTGGTCACGAAAGGATCGAAGAGATCGCTCATCAACTCGGGCGGAATGCCGGGGCCGTTGTCCATGACGCTCAGCTCGATCGGCAGGCTTACCCGCTCCTGTGAGCCGGGCACCTGGAGCCTGACCCCTGTGCGGAACGCGGTCGACAGAATGATTTCTCCATCCGGCGCATCGATGCCGATAGCCTCGGCGGCGTTCTTGACGAGGTTCAGGATGATCTGGATCAGCTGATCCCGGTTGCCGAGGACGGGCGGAAGCGACGGGTCGTAATTTTCAGAAAAGCGGATATGGCGGGCGAAGCCCGACTGCGCCAAGCGTTTCACGTGGTCGAGCACGCCGTGGATGTTGACGGGTCCCCGCTCAACGGGCCGCTCCTCACCGAAAACCTCCATCCGCTCCACGAGCTTCACGATGCGGTCGGTCTCGTCGCAGATCAGGCGGGTGAGCAACCGGTCGTCCTCGTTTGCCGCCTGCTCGAGCAACTGCGCGGCGCCGCGGATGCCGGAGAGCGGGTTCTTGATCTCGTGGGCCAGCAGGGCACCCAGCGCCGTGATGGACCGGGCGGCACCACGATGGGTCAGTTGCCGGTTCATCTTGTCGGCGATCGTCCGCTCCTGGAGCATGACGATCACATTGTCGCTGTCATCGCCGAGGGGGCATGCCGAGACATCAACGATGCGTTCGGCGCCAAGGCGCGGGCTGCCGATATCGACCCTATGCTCACTAACGCTGGAGCCCCTGTGGCGAACATCATCGACCAGCCCCAGGACCGGCGAGCCGAACGGCAAGAGGTCGCTGAGCTTCTGGCGCTGCATCATGCGCAGGCTCATCTCGAAGAACGACTCGGCAGCCGCATTGGCATGCGCGATCCGATGCTCCGGCCCGACGGTGAGAACCGGAATCGGCAGAGCGTTCATGATCAGGTCATTGATGGGTAGAGCCGTCATGCTGCGTCCCGTTCCAAGCGGCTGTAAAGCGAGCGCAACAAGGCAATCACAGTTTTGGGCTCCTCGGACGTGACAAGCCCCATGCGAACCCCTGGAGCCACCTGAAACCCTGAGCCGAGCGCCACTTCCGCATAGGCCGCAAGGTGCTTGCGCGCATGGCGGATGCCCGTCTTTTCCCCGTAGAGGGCAAGCAGTCCCTCGTAATGCTCGACAGCGATGGCCGTCATTTCCTCCGGCGATGGGTCGGGAACAATGCGGCCCTGCAGAGCGGCCCCGATCTGGCCGACGAGCCAGGGGCGCCCCACGGCCGAGCGTCCGATCATGACGGCGGCGGCCCCGGAAGCAGCGAGGCAGCGCCGCGCATCCTCCAGGCAGCCGATATCGCCGTTGGCGATCACCGGAATGCCGACAGCTTCCACCACTGGCGCGATGGCGCTCCAGTCGGCCTGTCCCTTGTAGAATTGCTGGCGGGTGCGGCCATGGACCGTCACTGCCTTGACGCCGAGGGCCTCGGCCCTGCGGGCGAGATCCGGCGCATTGATGCTCTGATGATCCCAGCCGAGCCGCATCTTCACCGTCACGGGAACACTGGCTGCCTGCACTGTTGCTTCGATCAGACGGGCGGCGTGATCCAGGTCGCGCATGAGCGCGGACCCGGCATAGCCGCCGATGACGCGCTTTGCCGGGCATCCCATGTTGATGTCGATGATGCGGGCCCCTGCCCCTTCGGCGACGCGGGCCGCTTCCGCCATCCAGCGCGGTTCGCAGCCGGCAAGCTGGACCACATGCGGATCGATTCCCGCACCCTCCGCGCGCAACTGTGCTTCCTCGGAACCTTGAACCAGTTCGTCTGAAGCCACCATTTCGGAAACCACAAGCCCGGCACCTAGGCGCTTGGCGATGCGCCGGAAAGCGACATCGGTCACACCGGACAGGGGAGCCAGAATGGCGCTGCATTCAACCCGAATCGGCCCAACACCGAAACCAAGGCAGCCTAAATTTTGATCAAACTTCATTGTGCCTATTTAATAGCCATATCGAGCTGATGTGCAAGCTCTTCCGAACAGGATTTGCCTTGCTTTGCCTTCACGCTAAGGAGAGCGTCTGTTACGGAGAACCTTTCCGATGTCAGTTGCCGCCCTCATCGTTGCCGCAGGACGTGGTTCGCGCGCGGGAGAAGAGACCCCGAAGCAGTATCGGAGCCTCCAGGGACATTCGGTTCTCGCCCGGACACTCATGGGTTTCCTCTCGCATCCCGGAGTTGATCGCGTCCTCGTCGTGATCCACCCCGATGACCGCGATCTTTATGATGCCAGCATCTCGGGGTTTACACCCCTTTCGCCAGTACTCCTGCCATGCGTTTACGGCGGCAGCACTCGACAGGATTCGGTACGGAACGGCCTTGAGGCGCTTACCGCTTCGTCCCCGGACATTATCCTGGTCCATGACGCAGCTCGTCCCTTCGTGAGTCGGGAACTTATCGACAGGTCGATCCTGGCCGCTCAGGGCCAGGACGCGGCTGTTCCCGGAACGCCTGTCACCGACACGATCAAGGTGATCGGCAGCCGGTCCGAGGTCGTCTCGACCCCCGACAGGGCAAGCCTCAGGGCCGTGCAGACGCCGCAGGCTTTCCGTTTTCCTCTGCTGCTCGACGCTCACCGGAAAGCGGCCGCCGCAGGGCTCCATGATTTTACCGACGACGGCGCTCTTGCGGAATGGGCCGGGCTGCCGGTTCAGGTGTTCGAGGGGGAGAGCGGCAACATCAAGCTCACCCACCCGGCCGACTTCCTGGCGGCGGAGCAGCGACTGAAAGGCTCATCGATGACCTACATCACCAAGCTGGGCACTGGGTTCGACGTCCATGCCTTCAGCGATGGGGACCATGTCTGGCTCGGTGGGATCAAGGTGCCCCACGACCGGGGCGTGATCGCCCATTCGGACGGGGACGTGATCCTGCACGCCCTCACCGATGCGCTTCTCGGCGCCCTGGCCGACGGGGATATCGGCACCCACTTCCCGCCGAGCGACCCGCAATGGCGCGGCGCCTCCTCGGACCGGTTCCTGGCCCATGCGGTCAGCCTTGTCCGAGAGCGCGGTGGTATTGTCGATCACCTCGACACGACCCTTCTCTGCGAGAAGCCGCGGCTTGGGCCGCATCGGGAAGCCATGCGCCAGCGCATAGCGGAAATCGCAGGGCTCCGACACGATCAGGTTTCGCTCAAGGCGACCACGACTGAGAAGCTCGGCTTCACCGGCCGCGGCGAGGGCATCGCCGCCCAGGCCGCCGCAACCATCCGCCTGCCGGAGACAAATCCATGATCCCGGACCTGAGAGACCGTGCCGCCGCCCTTCTTGGTGCCTATCGTCAGAGGGGGCTGAAGATCGCCACGGCCGAATCCTGCACCGGCGGTCTGGTGGCCGCCCTGCTGACCGAGATCTCCGGTTCGTCGACCGTGGTGGAGCGCGGCTTCGTCACCTATTCGAACGAGGCCAAGACGGAATTGATCGGCGTGCCTGCCGACCTCATCGCCAATGACGGGGCGGTGAGCGAGCGAGTAGCCCGGGCCATGGCCGAGGGAGCGCTCGGTCACTCGCGAGCCGATGTGGCTGTGGCGATCACCGGTGTGGCAGGCCCGACCGGCGGGACGGCGACGAAGCCCGTCGGCCTCGTGCATTTCGGCTTGGCTCGCAAGGACGCTCCAACAATCCATCTGGAGCGCCGCTATGGCGACCTGGGTCGGGAGAACGTGCGCCGCCGGGCGGTGGAGGATGCTCTGTCGTTGCTGGAGCAGGCGATCCGCTGATCAGGCACGGGCCTTGGAGCCTACACCATAGATCTCGTCCGCCCGTTCCTCGAAGGCTTCCGTGAACTTGCGGAAGGCCTTGTCGAAAACGCCACCCATGAGGAGCCCGAGAGCGAAACTCTTGAACTCGTAGTTTATGTAAAATTCGACGTCGCACCCGCCGGGCACCTCGCGGAACGTCCAGCGATTCTCCAGATACTTGAATGGCCCGTCCACGTACTCGACCGTGATCTTCCGGCGGGGATCGTCCAGGGTCACGCGGGTGGTGAAGCTCTCGTTGATGGCCTTGTAGCCCACCCTCATGGTGGCCACGAGCGTCTCGATGCCCTCCCCGCTCTGGACCCGACGCATGACCCGCAAATCCTCACACAGGGGCAGGAACTCCGGATAGCGCTCCACATCGGCCACGAGGGCAAACATCTGATCAGGTGTATGCTTCACGGTCCGGGTCGTGCGGAAGGTCGGCATGGCTCAGGCGGCCTCTCTGAAGGTTGCAAGTTCGGCCTCCAGGGCCGGAATGTCGGATCGGGAGCGTAAGGTGTAAACGCGCTGGTCCGGACGCAGGCGCTCCAGCATCCGGGCAGTCTTCGGTCGCATCTTGTGCGGATAAGACCAGATCCAGCGCATGAAGGAGAGGTCGAAGCGCTCGATGCAGCCCGGCCCCAGGTCCGTCCGCGCGCGCCCATAGTGCCTGACGACCCGCCACAGCGCACTTCCCAGGCACTGCCGGCGCGGCAGGTCGAGCCAGACGATGGCTGTCGCGCGGGGCACGCGGATGTCGAAGGTGCTGGCGTAATTTCCGTCCATGACCCAGGCTGGGCGGGCGGCGAGCGCCGTCACCTGCGCGCGCCATTCGGGCTTCGTCGGGGTTGTCCAGCCGGGTCCGAAATACTCGCGGTCGAGGTGGATCAGCGGCAGGCCAAGGCGCTCGGCGAGACGGCTCGCCAGGGTGCTCTTGCCCGCGCCCGGGCTGCCGATGACCAGAATGCGCTGCATGCCTCGTCCCGGTTGATTAGCCGAGCTTCGCGAGACGGGCCGCCCTCAGCTTGGCAAAATCCTCGCCTGCGTGATGCGAGGAACGCGTCAGCGGGGTCGAGGAGACGAGGAGGAAACCCTTTGCGTAGGCCGTGGTTTCATAGGCCTTGAACTCGTCCGGCGTGACGAAGCGGATCACCTGATGGTGCTTCTTCGTCGGCTGGAGGTACTGGCCGATGGTCATGAAATCCACATCCGCCGAGCGCAGGTCGTCCATGAGCTGGAGCACCTCATTCCGCTCCTCGCCGAGGCCGACCATGATGCCCGACTTGGTGAAGATGGTCGGGTCCAGTTCCTTCACCTGCTGCAGCAGGCGGATGGAGTGGAAATAGCGGGCACCCGGACGGACCTTCAGGTACTTCGACGGCACGGTCTCGAGGTTGTGGTTAAACACGTCGGGCTTGGCCGCGACCACGATCTCAAGGGCGCCGGGCTTCCTGAGGAAGTCGGGGGTGAGAATCTCGATGGTGGTCTTAGGGCTCCGCGCGCGGATGGCGTGGATCACGTCGGCAAAGTGCTGCGCGCCGCCATCCGAGAGATCGTCGCGGTCCACGGAGGTGATGACCACGTGCTCAAGGCCGAGCTTTTCCACGGCCTTTGCCACGCTCTCGGGCTCGTTCGGGTCGAGCGCCTGCGGCAGGCCGGTCTTCACGTTGCAGAAGGCGCAGGCACGGGTGCAGGTGTCGCCCATGATCATGAAGGTGGCGTGCTTCTTCTCCCAGCACTCGCCGATATTGGGGCAGCCGGCCTCCTCGCAGACCGTCACGAGCTTGTTCTCGCGCACGATCCGGTTGGTCTCGGCCCATTTGGGCGATCCCGGCGCCTTCACGCGGATCCATTCGGGCTTGCGCTGCTGAACCGGCTGGTCCGGCCGGTGCGCCTTTTCCGGATGGCGAGGGCGCTGATCCTTGTTCAGAAGGTCGAGAACGACGGCCATGAAGCTAAACCTTTGGGGCGAAGGGATTACGCCCCTTCCTGATATGTGCCTGATTTAAGGCCTCCGTGGCTCAATCGCAAATGCTGAGATTGCGGGGCAGGCCCTCCTTCCGGATCAGTCCAGGCGGAACATGGCCGTTTGCACCTTACTGGATTGCTGACCGAACTGAACGCCCAGATGCACCCTCATCTCGGGTTCCTGGCAAAGTCCTCGACCAGTTGGGCATAGCGTTCCATTGGCGGGAGCTTCTCGAAACTGTGGGCCGCCGGCGTCTTGGCCCAGGGCAGCGCCTCGCTCGTGTAAGTCTCGATGAAAGGCGTAAAACCTTTTGCATCATCGAGCATCGTCGCACGAACGTTCACGAACTCGTCGAGCCCCTCCGGCCGCGTGAACAGCCAGCTCATGCAATGCGGGCAGAAGAAGTGCCTGGCGGTGCCGTGAAGGCCGCCGATCACCGGCTCCCCCTCTGTCACTTCGAAACTGGCACTCGGGTAGAGGGAACTCAAGGAGAACGCACTGGCCGTCATGCGCTGGCAGCCGGTGCAGTGGCAGGCCATGGTTATGGTGGGAGCGCCGCGAACCTGAAACCGCACTTGTCCGCAGCGGCACTGGCCCTGCCGCACATGAGAGTCGTCCGCCATACGATACCTCCGTCTCCATACGGCAAGTCTGCAACCGAGACGGAGGCGGCGTCAACGCGCTGTCACGAGCCACGCATAGAACAGCGATGGCCGACTAAGGTCCGGCCATCGCTATTCAGTCGATCAGCTGCGAGCCCTGCCCGCATTAAATGTGGATCACGCGTCCATACGCATCCATGACGCTCTCGTGCATGGTCTCGGACAGCGTCGGATGCGGGAAGACGGCGTGGATCAGCTCCTCTTCCGTAGTCTCCAGGTTCATGGCGATCACGTAGCCCTGGATCAGTTCGGTCACCTCGGCGCCGACCATGTGGGCGCCGAGCAGCTGGCCGGTCTTCTTGTCGAAGATCGTCTTCACGAGACCGTCCGGTTCGCCGAGCGCGATCGCCTTGCCGTTGCCGATGAAGGGGAAGCGTCCGACTCGAATGTCGAAGCCCTGCTCCTTGGCCTTGGCCTCCGTGAGACCCACCGAGGCGATCTGCGGGTTGCAATAGGTGCAGCCCGGGATCTTGGCCTTGTCCATGGCGTGGGTGTGCAGGCCCTTGATGGTCTCGACGCAGATCACGCCCTCGTGCTCGGCCTTGTGCGCCAGCATGGGGGGACCGGCCACATCGCCGATGGCGTAGATGCCGGGCACGTTGGTGCGGCCGAGGCCGTCCGTGACCACCACGCCGCGCTCGATCTTCACGCCGATCTTCTCGAGGCCGAGATTCTCGATGTTGCCGACGACGCCGACCGCTGAGATCATGCGCTCGGCCGTGATCGTCTGCGTGGACTTGCCGTCGTCGATGGTGGCCGTGATGGAGTTTGCGCCCTTCTCAACCTTCGTCACCTTGGCGCCGGTGAGGATCTTCATCCCCTGCTTCTCGAAGCGCTTGCGGGCCAGCCCTGCGATCTCGGCATCCTCGACAGGCAGGATCTGCGGCATCACCTCGATCACCGTCACATCCACGCCCATGGTGCGGTAGAATGAGGCGAACTCGATGCCGATGGCGCCCGAACCCATGACGATGAGCGACTTCGGCATGGCGGGCGGCACCATGGCTTCGAAGTAGGTCCAGATCAGCTTGCCATCCGGCTCGATGCCGGGCAGCGCCCGCGGACGCGCGCCTGTAGCCACGATGATGTGCTTGGCAGAGTAAGTGCCCGGCTCCAGCACGCCCTTCGGCACTGGGTTCTGCGGCTGCATGGCGGGCTTCTTCGGGGCCGTAACCACGACTTCGCCGGGCTTGGAGATGGCAGCCTCGCCCCAGATCACGTCGACCTTGTTCTTCTTCAGCAGCATGCCGACGCCGCCGTTGAGGCGCCCCGAGACTCCGCGCGAGCGCTGCACGATTGCCGCCGCGTCGAAGCCGATGCCCTGTGCGGACAGGCCGTAATCCTTGGCATGCTCCATATAGTGGTAGATCTCGGCCGAGCGCAGCAGCGCCTTGGTCGGGATGCAGCCCCAGTTGAGGCAGATGCCGCCGAGATGCTCGCGCTCCACGACCGCGGTCTTGAACCCGAGCTGCGCCGCGCGGATCGCCGCAACATAGCCCCCCGGACCGCCGCCGATGACGATGATGTCGTATTG
>JAJFBI010000335.1 GCA_020697385.1 Microvirga sp.
AGAAGCAGGAAGCTGATACGAAAGGTCCAGCGCATCGTGACTCGGAGAATACAGGGTGCGAGGGTCGCCAGCAGGGCGACCGGTGAGCAGCCTCAGGTAATCATGCTTCCGGCAATAAAAAAGGGCGACCTCAAGATCGCCCTTTCTCGTTATTCGCTGGACTGAAGATCAGCCGCGGGCGCGGGCCCGGATCATGAAGGTGTCGTAGGCGTATTCGGCCACTTGGAACCAGAGGTATTCCTCGTTGCGGAAGCCGCGAACGCTCTCGTAGATCTTCTTGAAGTCGGCATTCTTGCCCGAAACCTCATCATAGACCTCGTTGGCCGCCTTGTAGGCTGCTTCGAGGACCTCCTGCGAGAACGGACGGAGCTGGGTGCCGGCGCCGAGCAGACGGCGCAGAGCCGCCGGGTTGCGGGCGTCGTACTTGGCCAGCATGTCGTTGTTGGCGTAGCTCGAAGCCGTCGTCAGGATGGCCTGATAAGCCTTCGGGAGTTCACGCCATTTTGCCTGGTTTACGAACAGGTGGATCGACGGGCCGCCCTCCCAGAAGCCGGGATAGTAGTAGTACGGCGCGACCTTCGAGAAGCCGAGCTTCTCGTCGTCATAGGGGCCGACCCACTCGGCGGCGTCGATGGTGCCGCGCTCCAGCGACGGATAGATGTCGCCGCCGGGGATCTGCTGCGGCACGACGCCGAGCTTCGCCATCACCTGACCGGCAAGGCCGGCGATGCGCATCTTCAGGCCCTGGAGGTCCTGAACGGTCTTGATCTCCTTGCGGAACCAGCCGCCCATCTGCACGCCGGTGTTGCCTGCGGGCATGCCGTACATGTTGTGCTTGGCATAGAACTCGTTCAGCAGGTCGTTGCCGCCGCCATGATAGAGCCAGGCATTCTGCTGGCGGGCATTGAGGCCGAAGGGCAGGGCCGTGCCGATGGCGAAGGTCGGATCCTTGCCGAAATAGTAATAGGAGCAGGTGTGGCCCAGCTCGATGGTGCCGCCGCCGACAGCGTCCGCGATCTGGGGCGTGCCAACGATTTCACCGGCCGCGAAGGGCTGGATCTGGAACTTGCCGTCCGTCGCCTCGGAGACGAACTTCGCGATCACCTCGGCCGCGCCGTAGATGGTGTCGAGCGACTTCGGGAAGCCGGATTGCAGGCGCCACTTCACTTCCGGCATCGACTGGGCGATGGCCGGAGCGGCAACCGCGGTCGAGGCGGCGCCGACCGCCGTGGCCTGCAAAAACTGACGACGTTTCATCGTATTCATCCTCTCTGGATCGTGACTTCTGTCACTTGCGCCCTATTGACACCAACTGGCCTGCTCTCCGCAAGAAGCGTGACGGTCTTATCGACTAATGTTCTAGGCGCCTCTTGAAAACGGATCTCCTCAGGGAAGAGGCACGTCGATCGTGCAGATGACGCCGGTGGGCTCGTAGACCACCTGTGCGGCACCGTTCAACTCCCGCGCCACGCCGTCCTGAATCAGCCGTGAACCGAAGCCCTTTCGGGCTGGAGGGGAGACAGGCGGTCCGCCATGTTCTTCCCATCGGAGCAGGAGACGTGTGCCGGTCGGCTCCGGCACCGCCGACCAGGAGATTTTGACCTGTCCGCCAGAGGCGCGCAGAGCGCCGTATTTGAGTGCATTGGTGCAGAGTTCATGCAGGGCCATCGACAGGCTCAGGACCATCGGCGGCGTCACCCAAAGGTCCGAGCCGTCGATCTCTATGGCGTCGCTCCCGTCCGGATGAAGACTCCTGTAAGCCGCAAAGGCCTCGTTGACGACCTCCCTGAGGTTCCCTCCCTCCCAGTTCTCACGTGTGAGGACGTCGTGCCCGCGCGCCAGGGCGAACAAGCGGGACTCGAACGCCCGGCGGGCGGCCGCGATGCTGTCGGGATCGGGAGAAATTCTCTGGAAGCTTTGCGATGCAAGGGATTGGACGGTCGCGAGCGTGTTCTTCACGCGATGATTGAGCTCGTTGATAAGCAGTCTTTGACGTGTCTCGGCACGCTTCTGCTCCGTCACGTCGTAAAAGGCGCTGACTGCAAAGGACTCCGCCCCGGAGGGATCCGGGATCAAGGTTGAACTCATGGAAAGGTGAGTGACCCGGCCATCGGGTCGACGATAGAGAATTTCCTTCTGATCGATTTCTTCGCCGGTCAGAAGGGTGCGGGCAATGGGATATTCGCAGGCCTGGTAGGGCGTTCCGTCCGGATGCTCCGCCCCTTGTTGGAGGAGATTTTCCATGTTTTCCGCAGAAGTCGGCTTAAAGCCGAGAAGGTCTGTGGATTTCCCGTTGTGAAACAGAATGTCTCCCTGGGGCACCTGCATGAGCATGACACCGACCGGCAATTCATTGAGAATCGTGCGCAGTCTCTCTTCGCTCTGGCACAGGGCATCCGCAACCCGCTTGCGCTGCGTAATGTCGTTTTGAATGCCGTCCCAGACCAGCCAGCCATTCGGGAGGAGCCGTGGAGCTGAAATAATCTGGAACCATCGCACTTCGCCTGTGACGGCATGGCGCATCTGCACCTCGACGTCCATCGGCTTGAGATCCCGCAAGGCCTCAGCTTCGATCGCGATGAGATGAGGCAGATGCTCCGGCAGGATCAGGCCATCCAGATTCGCAGGGTCCTCAAGGGCCTTCTCCGGGGTAATCCCATTCACGCGCAAGCAGTTCTGCGAGACGTACATGAACCGCCGTCCTTCACGCTGACGCCCCATGGTGATCTGAAAAACCATGCCGAGCGGCATGTTGTCGGCCAGGGCCGACAATCTGGCCTCACTCTCCCTGAGGGCTTCCTCCGCCTCCTTGCGTGCTGTGATGTCCTGGAGGGTGCCGACATAACGCAGGGCCCGCACCTCGCCGTCGACGGAGCCGAATATGACCTCGCCATGGGCAAGAACCCAGGCCGTTGAGCCATCCGGCCGCATGATGCGGTACTCGAAGGGGCGCTTTTCCCGAATGGCGGGATCGAGCGCCCGCTGAACCTGTTGAACGAAGCGGTCCCAATCCGCACTGTGGACGGTGTCGAGGAGGGTCTCCCGGCTGACGGCAACCGATCCGGCGAGGCCGCAGATCGCCTTCGCCCGGTCGGACATGGTCACCTTGTCGGTGGCGATTTCCCAGTCCCATACCCCCATTTCGGCAGCATCGGTTGCGATCTTGAGCCGCGTATCGTTTTCCCGGAGAGCCTCCACGGCCGCATTCCGCTCGGTCCAGTCCCGGAAGCTGACGCCGACGCCGCCGTTATAAGGAAAGACGTGAAATTCCAGGTGCCGCCCGGGGCGCCCGACCGCCTCGGCCTCGAAAGACAGGGGCGCGCCGTAGAGAGAGACCTCCTCGTAGCGGCGGCGCAGATCGGTGCCCTCGGATTCGGGGAACATGTCCCAGATGACCTTGTGCAGCATCGCCTGACGGGGAAGGCCGAAATAGGCTTCCGCTGCTCTGTTGATGTAGGCAAAGCGCCAATGCGCATCAAGGGAGTAGAAGGCATCCCCGATGCCTTCCAGGAGCGCCGCCGTCTGGGCATGGACCCTGGCCTCCACCGTGCGGGCCAGAGCCTGCTGCAGGGCATCGTTCAACGTTCCCCGCGGAGCCGAGGAGATCGAGGCCACGATATCGCTTGTGAGCTGCTCCATGTCGATGGAGACAGCCAGGGCCAGGTTGGGCATGCTCATGATGTGAAACATAATCACGGTTTCACATCATGGGCAATCTACCCACTTTGGCGCAGGGTCAGGTTCTTGGGCCTATGGTGAGAATTCGCACACCGATACCGTTCGGGAGGATCAGGATTCGGCTTAAACGGAGTTCTTGTCGAAGGAAGACGCCTTCGGAATGCTGAAGGCCTCCGCGGCGCAGATCAAGGTGAACAGGGCGACGACGCCGACGATCTCGGCGAAGCTGACAAGGGTGGAAGACAGATCGCCCGCATAGGCAAACGCGCCCGAAACGAGCGCGACAATGGCAGCCCAGAACATCATGGGCCTTCTCCCCGGCTAAGCTTATTGTGGCATATAACGACCGACTAAACCAAAAGTTCCTAAGGCCAAGCTAAAAGATTCCTTGACCATCAGTTTTTCGGATTCGGCGTTACCTCATCATGAAGATGGCCGATGACGGTTTTTTGAAGGCTTGCCCATGCGCCCCCTGATCGACCGTATCGTGCCGGACTTACAAGCACCGGACGGCAGTGTGCTGGAGGAGGCCAGGCTGGCATCGGCACATCGGCAGCAGGCTGCTCACGAGAGCTTGGTTGAGCGTATCCCTGCCCTGAACGCCATCGAGCAGCGTCCACCCATCAACCGGCTGCCGTGGCCCGGATCGATCAGGATCGCGGCGTTCAATACGCAACGCCTCAAGGACCGATCGGCCGCCCGGCGACTCATGAAGCAGGCGGGCGCGCAGGTGACGCTGTTCAG
>JAJFBI010000336.1 GCA_020697385.1 Microvirga sp.
TTACGACAGCAAGGAGTTTCAGGACTTCATGATCAGCCGAGGCTTCGAGCCGATTTGGGCCGATGCTGCCGGGTTCGCCGAGTTCATGGCGCGCGACAACAAGGAGATTGGAGGCATTCTTAAGGAAATGGGACTGGTAAAAAGTTGATTGGACCTACCGCTGCAGCCGCGGGATTGACCCGCGAGCATGACGGCAGAGCAAGAGGCGTGTGCCGTAAGGCCAGGCTTGCAGTTGCTGCAAAGATCAACCTCGATAAAGGGCGAAGGTGCGAAAGCTTCGACCGGAACGGCATACGCCAGCGAGCGCGTGAAGTGCATCGTTCTCGAAGGCTTGCGCCTCCTCCACAACCTCTCTGGCGATCAGCTTCGCGCGTGTAGAGCACCCCGGCCGAGACGACACCGAGGAGCCCCTTCTCGTGGCGCGGTCCGCGAGGTGGATAACAGCGCCCGTTACATTACGCCGGCATTGCGATAGACCCGCGCTGCTGAAGTCCTGAACCGCCCGATGTTCAAGGAGCATTCATGGCCGCACCACGCGAAAGAATTGGCTTCATCGGACTCGGCAGCATGGGTCGGCCAATGGCCACGTCGCTCATCCGCAAGCGATTCCCTATTTCGGTCTTTGATACGGTTGCAGCCCACGTCGCCACGCTGGTCGAGAGCGGAGCGGCCGGCGCCAGCGATCTCACCTCCCTCGTCTCAACCGCTGATGTGATTATCACCATGCTTCCGAACACCCCCGATGTCGCCGGTGTGGTGAGCGGGCCAGGAGGGCTTCTCGAAACGGGCCACGCTGGAATGCTGATGATCGACATGAGCACCATCGACCCAGCGGCGAGCCGCTCGTTTGGGGCGTCGCTTGCGAAGAAAAGCATTCGGTTCATGGATGCGGCCGTTGGGCGCTCGCCCGCTCACGCGGAGCGCGGGGAAAGCCTTTTCATGGTTGGAGGGGAGGCAAGCGACCTGGAGCGCGCCCATCCGATCCTCGAAGCCATGGGCAACAAGATCATTCATTGCGGGCCGCAGGGCAGCGGCATCTCCATGAAGATCGTCAACAACTTTCTGGCCATGGCCACGTGCCAGATCTCCGCGGAGGCGTTGACGCTCGGGAGCAAGCTCGGTCTTTCGATGGCCACTATGTATGACGTGATTACGAACTCGCTATCGAGCAATGACCACCTCAAAACCTATTGGCCGACCAAGGTGCTCAAGGGAGACGTGGAGCCAGGGTTCGCCATTGATCTTGCCTACAAGGACCTCTCGATCGCCGTCAGCGCGGCGGCGGCGGCCGGCGTGCCGGTTTTCGCGGGCGCCGCCGCGCGCGAATGCCTCGGCCAGGCGCGCACCGGCCGAGGGCTTGGCGGCAAGGACATCACCCATCAAGGCGCCGCGGCTTTGAACCCCTCACCGTCGGGCGGGCGAATTCCTCACCCTTTCACCGCTCCTGCGGACAGCCCCTCGACGACATAGCGTTGCAGCAGCGCGACAAGGATGACGGTCGGCAGCAGCGACAAGAGGCAGATCGCCATCAGCAGGTTGAAGAACACATGCACGTCGCCAACGAGGCTTGCGACGATTACCGGAAGCGTCATGAACTCCGGCCGGGAATTGAGGATAAGCGGGATCAGCAGCTCGTGCCAGGAGATGATGAACATGATCACCGCGCAGGCGGCGAGCCCCGGCGCGGACAGCGGCAATATGATGCGCCAGAACGCTTGGAAATGCGTGCAGCCGTCGATGCGGGCGGCGTCTTCGAGATCGGCGGGGATATTGGCAAAGAAGGGCACGAGGATCACGACGGAGTAAGGCAGAAGGAAGCCGGTCTCGGTCAGGATGACGGCGTGCAGCGTGTTGAGCTGCCCGAGAGAGCGCACCATGACGTAGAGCGGGATCATCAGAACGATCGCCGGCAGGAAGCGGGCCACCACATTGGCCTGCATGAGCCAGAGCGCCCAGTGCAGCTTCAGGCGCGCAACCGTATAGGCCGACAGCGCGCCGAACCCCACGGTCAGCAGGGTGACACCGAGCGCGACAATAAGCGAGTTGGCGAAAGCGCGGTAGAAGCTCTTGATGTTGTCGGGAAGGTAGGTCGCCTGCTCGAAGATGCGGCCCTTCTGCTCGCCCTGTGTCAGGATGACCCGGAAGTTGTCGAAGGTCCACTCGGAAGGGATGACGCGGCGTGACTCCCCCTGCAGCGTCTTTTCGGGTTGGAGGCTGCCAAGCACCACTGCAACAATCGGCAGCATGATGAACAGGATCACCAGACCGTTCGCAAGGTGCATCAGCAGGCGCGGCAGTCCTCTTGGCTCCATGGCTCAGGCGATCCGCCTGTAGATGAGCCGAACATAGGCGATGGCGAACAGGCCGACGAGGAGCGCCAGCACATAGGCGGACGCTGCGCCCATACCGATGTTGTTGGGGGGCGAGAAGGTGAGCTTATAGGTATACCAGGCGGCCACGAACGAGGCGTCCCCCGGCCCGCCCTGCGTGATCGCCAGTATCTCCTCGAACACAGCGAATGCGAACGAGGTCCTGAGAATCAGGATGACCACGATGACCGGTGTCAGAAGCGGCAGCGTGATCGCGCGGAAGCGCTGCCAGGCGTTGGCTCCATCGACGGTCGCTGCCTCGAGGAGCTCGCGCGGGATGCCCTGCAGGGCGGCATGGATGATAAGCACGGCGAACGGCAGCGTGCGCCAGATGTAGGCGACGGCGACGGCATAGAGCGCCGTATCGGGATTGCCGGCCCAGTTGACCGGGTCGTTGATCAGCCCCAGGGAGAACAGGATGCGGTTCAGGAATCCGAACTGAAAGCTGTAGAGGAACGACCAGATAAGGCCGTTGGTAATCGGCGGCACGCCGTATGGAATGAGGATCAACAGCCGAGCGAGCCGCGAGGTCCACAGACTCGCTTGGTTGAGCAGCAGCGCGATGCCGATCGCAAGAATGACCTCGACCACCACCACTAGTACGGTGAAGAGAATGGTGTTCTTGAGCGCGAGCGCGAAGAGAGGATCGTCGAACAGCCGTGTGTAGTTCTCCCAATTGTTCCAGGGGAAGACGCCGCGTCTCAGCTGCGCGATGCCAACCTGATGTAGAGAGAGATAGCCCGCATAGACCACGGGATACGCAAGCACGAGCAGCAGCAGAGAGATCATCGGCAGGTTCATCACCACGCCGAGCGCAGGGGCCGACAGCTCCCTCGCGCCGCGGGCGTGATGTTTACCAGCCATGCGGCGTCAGCCTTGCTTTCGGCTGGGAATAGCGATGGCCGACCTCTGCTGTGGGATTTCGCCTCGTCACGTCTTTCGCTTGGCGTCGGCTATTCCCTTGATTAGGTTGTCGCAGCACTGGTCGGCGGTGATCTGGCCGGTCAGGCACTTCTGGACCTCGATATTGAGCTGATCGGTCCAGGGGAAATGCCAAGGCTCGTAAAGCGAAGGCACGACGGTGCCGATGTAAGTCGCTTTGTCCCACATCTTGAGAATGGCATCGACGTCACCCCACGGTGCCCATCCGTTCCTGATCGCATCGCTCTGCATTACCGAGCTGTAGCCGGACCCGAGCATTGCATCCTTGGCAAGGTTGATGGCTTGCGCGTACTGACCGTCCTTAGTCTTGCCCCCGAGATACTGCAGTAGCTTCCAAGCCCATTCCTTGTTGCGATGCGCGCTCGAGAGGAAGTACACGTGTGCGACGCCGATCGTGCGCCCGTCGCCCGGAAAGCCGTGCACTTTTACTTTGCCCGCGATGGAGGATTGCGACTTGTCATTGGCGACATTCAGGCCGTAGTGGTGGTTGGGGCCACGGTAGAGGTTTTTGCCGGCCCCGAAAGCCTTTGCCGACGTCGTGAACTGCACCTTGAGTGACTCGGGGTCAGAGATGTCGAGCCCCTTCTCGAACGTGTTCGCCCACCACTTCAAGGTTTCGCGCGCCACGGAGCCGGGGCCGAGCTGGTGGTTGCCCTGCTTATCAAAGAACGTCCCGCCGCGGTTCCAGGTGAGCGCATACCAGGTGCCTGGAAGCTGCTCCAGGCCGACGCCCGCGACCCACAGCACGGGATAGCGGCTGTGGCCCTCCTTCTTGGCCTTGACGCAGTGCTCGATGAACTCATCGTAGGTCGAGAATGGCGCCGCGATGTTGGCCTTCTGCAACATCTCTTCATTGTAGTTCCACACCCAGATCGCCGCGAAGTAGGGGAGCGCCATCAGCTTGCCGTCTACAACAGCGACCTCCTTCGTGAAGCCCGAAAAGTCCTTCACGTAGTCGGCGGCACCGGCGAGCCCATCGAGAGGCTCGACCATGCCTTGCTTGATGAAGCTCGGGAACGAGAAGGGCGAAGACTGAGATACGTCGATCGTCTCGCCGCCGGCGAACATCGTCGCCAGCTTCGTCGGGTGGTCGTTGAAGGAGGAGATCGTGCCCTCGACCTTCACGCCCCAATCAGACTCGAACTGCTTGGCGATACGGGCGTAGATGTCGCCATATGTCCAGACCACGAAGTTGAGCTTGTCGACTTTTGAGCTGGGAGCCGCGGTCCAGGAACCCGCCGCCTGCGCGAATGCATGGTCCGGCCGCAAGAGCCCACTACCTCCAGCGGCGGCCGCCAACCCCAGCAACACATCCCTGCGGCTCATGGCTTCCAATCGGCGCATGCGAGCATTCATGGTCGTTCCCTCCGGCTGAATTTCAAGTCGTACTGATGACCTCCGAACCTTCAATCGCTTTTGGCTCCGGCAGCACTCCGGCAGGTCGCCACAATTGTGTTGGCGTGAGGCGCCAAGCTTGGGGAGCCTATCAGGCCCAGGGGTGCCATCAAGGGCCTGCAGGCTCGAGCCCGAAGCCCTATCAGCGTCCACACAGATGGACAGGGCAGAGATTTTCGAACCAACATGCCAGCCCTCCTGTCCTTCGAGGTCACCCATGAATCACCGGTTTTGCATCCGAGCCGCCTTCGTCGCGTCAGCGGCATCTCTCGCCTGGCCTGCAGCCGCGCAGATGGAAATCAAACTCGGCCACGTTCTTGGCGAGAGCCACAGCTGGCATATTGCGGCCAGCGGGTTTGCACGGGAAGTCGCCGAGAAGACCGACGGGCGCTTGAAGATCAACGTCTATCCGTCTGGCCAGCTCGGCAGCGAGAAGGACATGGTTGAAGGGCTGCAGATCGGAAGCCAGCAGGCGGGACTGATCGGAAGCGGCTCGTTCCAGCCGATCGAGCAGCAGCTCGGCATCGTCGAACTGCCCTACGCATGGCCGACGCGGGAACATGCGTCGCACAGGAGGGCGCCAGACTCGCTCGCTACCTGCGCTGCCGCGGCTTTATCTTTTGATCAGCCGCCCCGGGGAGACCCAGGCGAGATGCCCGTGGGCCGACATAAACTTCCGATGCGCTCGCCCCAGGCCTCCTCGAGTGACGGAAGCTGTCTGAAGACGTCGCTCGGCTGTAGCCAGGAAAAGGGCGCCTGGGTTGACGCAACCCGTTACGTCTGAGGGGTTCTCGCAATCCCGCGTCACCCCATCCTGGGCCTTCCGTTTGAACGCAGAGAGGGTAGCCTGTGCGCGAGGCGACACCGTGGATGGAGCATGATGATGAGTGCGAGCGAAGGCTTTGTGACGTTAG
>JAJFBI010000337.1 GCA_020697385.1 Microvirga sp.
AATGTTGAGCGCGCATCTCCAGGAGATCTCATGAACGTTCTCGTTACCGGCGGGGCTGGATATATCGGCGGCCATATGGTTCTGGCCCTGCTCGATGCTGGCCACAAGCCCATCGTGTTCGACAACCTGTCGACTGGCTTTCGATGGTCCGTGCCGGAGGGCGTGCCGCTCGTCGTGGGCGATATCGGCGATTTCGAACTGGTACTGCGCACTCTGCAGACCTACCGGATTGATGCGATTGCCCATTTTGCCGCCAAATTGGTTGTGCCGGAATCCGTTGCCGATCCGCTCGGCTATTACCTCAACAACACCGTCAAGAGCCGCTCCCTCATGGCTGCCGCCGTGGCGGCCGGGGTCAAGAAGTTCGTCTTCTCGTCGACCGCGGCCGTCTACGGCAATGCCTCCGACAGGCCGCTCGGCGAAGATGCGCCCTTGGCGCCTCTCTCTCCCTACGGCAGTTCCAAGCAACTGACTGAAGTGATGCTGCGCGATGTCGCGACCGCCCACGACATGCGCTACGTGATCCTGCGCTACTTCAACGTGGCCGGATCCGATCCCTCCATGCGCCACGGCCAGTCGACTGCCAACGCCACACATCTCATCAAGGTGGCGATCCAGACGGCGCTGGGCATGCGCTCCCACATGGAAGTTTTCGGTTCTGACTATCCGACACCGGACGGGACCTGCATCCGCGACTACATTCACGTGAGCGATCTCATCGCGGCTCACATGCTCGCCCTGAATCATCTCGACCAGGGAGGCGAGAGCCTCGTGGTGAATTGCGGTTATGGGCACGGCTATTCCGTGTCCGAGGTCATCGAGACGGTCCGCAAGGTCTCCGGAAAGCCTGTCGAAGCGCGCTTTGCGCCCCGCCGGGCCGGCGATCCGGTGACCATCGTGGCGGATTCGGCCCGCATCCGCTCCCGGCTGGGATGGGAGCCGCGCCATGACGACCTCGCCAGCATCGTGGATCACTCCCTGCGCTGGGAGAGCATGCTGCGGGAAAGAAATCTCAAGCTGTAGAGACCCGTGAATCCCTTCATGGCGCTAAGAACAGGTTAAGAACCTTTCCGTCAAATGCGGTCCTGGCGCCAGCCGATTCCCGGCAGGCCGAAACGGAGGGCAGGGGCATGGACAGGAGTGCGGGAATCAACGGGGTTCTGCTTCTGAACCGCCTTCTGCTGGCGGCTTGCTTCCTGCCTGCGGCTTTCGGGCGAGCCTTGAACATCTCCGGCTTCGCCGCAACCCTCACCATGAAGGGCATGCCCTATGGGGATGTGGTGGCAACCGTCGTGGTCATGGCAGAGATCTTCGGGCCTCTCGCCCTGGTTCTGGGCTTGGCCCCGCGCCTGAGCGCTTCCGTCCTGATCGCCGCACTCGTGGTGACGACCGGAACCCTGCACCGCTTCTGGGATTACGGCGGGCTGACCCGGCAGGCCGAGCAGGCGGTGTTCCTGTCCCATCTCGGAGTTCTCGCGGGACTTCTCTTCTACACCATCACCGGACCCGGCGCCTGGAGCTGGCAGGCCTGGTGGAGAGGCGCCGGCAGCCCGTCGAAGCCGGCGAAGGCCAGGAAGCGGCAGCCCTCCCGCCCACGCAATCCAAAGCCGCGTCCGGCGCCCGTTCGTCAGGCCATGGATGACGATGAACTGGCGGATGCCGCGTGACGCACCCTGGAGACGAATCGCTTTTCCCATCAGGGCTGCTGCCTTCATTCAGCCTCTTATCCCGGCCATAAACCCTTGTCCGGCCGTGCTTTTGCGCACGGACCCTTGTGCTTTTTCAGATTAGCAGTGGCGTCATGCTCCATTCGTCCTCGCGTTGCCTTCTCGGTCTTGTTCTCGCCCTGGCGTGCGTGTCTCCAACTGCCGCCCAGCAGCCGTCCGATCCGGTGACCCGTTTCCTCGACGGCATCTTCAAGAAGCCGTCACCTCCGGCGAGCTCCTCTCAGGCTGCGCCGCAGGCCGAGCCTGCTGCACCGGCAGCCGCGCGCCCGCAGCCCAGAGCAGCCGCTCCGAAGCCGCAGGCTCCTGCGCCGCAAAGAGCTGCCCAGCCGAAGCCTGCGCCTCAGACAGCCGCAAAACCGGCGCCGAAGCCTCAAGCTCCTGCCGCCGTCACCGAAAAGCCGAACCCTCGGCCGCCTGCGCCCGAACCACAGAAACCGGCCTCTGCGCCGCCCGTTCAGACGGCAGAACCGCCCAAGCCCGTTGAGGCCCCGCCTCCGGTCAAGGTTGCTGAGCCGCCGAAGCCTGCACGCTCGACCCTGGTTCAGGCTGTTCCCGCCGCGACGGCCGTAGCCGCGCCCGCATCGGCCCCGACGCCGACCTCGCCGCCCGGGCCCAAATCCCCGGAGGAGGCCCTCGACCGGGTGAACGCCTATTTCAACAGCATCGACCAGCTGTCGGCCTATTTCGTGCAGAAGAACCCCAACGGTCAGCAGGCCGAGGGCAATCTCTCCATGCGCCGGCCGGGCCAGTTCCACTTCGCCTATGCGCCGCCGAGCACCCTCGAAGTGGTCTCCGATGGACGCAACGTGGCGATCCGCGACAAGAAGCTCGGCACCAACGATGTCTATCCGGTGGGCCAGACACCCCTGAAGTTCCTCGTCCAGGATAACATCGACCTGTCGCGGGACACCAAGGTTCGTGACGTCCAGGTGGGCCGCGACGGCATCGTGACCGTCCGCTTCGACGACAGCGCCACCCTCGGCGGTACGTCCAAGATCACGCTTCGCTTCGACAGCCGGGCCAATGCGCTCAAAGCGTGGACCATTGTCGATGCTCAGGGGTACGAGACCACCGTGACCTTGTCTGGCCTCAATGCGACCTATCGCCGGGATGCTCGCGCGACCCAGTAAGGCCTGGGCGCCAACTTCTCGTCATAGCCCGGCTCGGGACGACCATCCCGATCTGAAAAGCGCTCCACCACGCCGAGCTCGTGGAAAGAGCCGGTTCTGCCGATTTTTGGCCTAGCATGCCCAGGATTTCGGTTTAGAAGTCGGGGAGCCGCCGTTCCCGCACGGCGCATGGAAATCCTTGGCAGGTGAGCATGGTCGATAAAGCAGCCCTTGGAGCCTATGCCGGTTACGTCCTCGAGGACGCCACCATCCCGGAGCTGCCGAACCACTACCGCGGCAAGGTGCGCGACAACTACGACCTGCCGGATGGGCGCCGCATCATCATCGCGTCCGACCGCCTGAGCGCCTTCGATCGCAACCTTGCGGCCATTCCGCTAAAAGGCCAGGTGCTGACCCAGACGGCGAAGTTCTGGTTCGAGAAGACGGCGAATATCTGCCCCAACCATGTCATCGAATATCCCGATCTAAACGTGCTGATCGGACGAAAGCTCACGATCCTACCCGTCGAGATCGTGGTGCGCGATTATCTGGCCGGTACTACGGGCACGTCGATCCTCTCGCTTTACAAGAAGGGCGAGCGCGAGATGTACGGCATGCGCCTGCCGGACGGCATGCGCGACAACGAGAAGCTGCCGCAGACCATCATCACGCCGACGAGCAAGGCCTTCCATGGCGGTCACGACGAGCCTCTGACGCCGGCCGAGATCGTCGGGCAGGGCCTGCTGAGCGAGGAGCAATGGCGTACGGTCTCAGATTATGCTCTTGCGCTCTTCGCGAAGGGCAGGGAGATGGCCCGCGAACGCGGCCTCATCCTCGTCGATACAAAATACGAGTTTGGCATCGACGAGAACGGCACCATCATGATCGCCGACGAGATCCATACGCCGGACAGCAGCCGATATTGGTTCCTGGAGAGCTACCAGCAGCGCTTCGAGGCTGGCGAGCGGCCCGAGAGCTTCGACAAGGACTTCGTCCGGAACTGGGTCGTGGCGCGGTGCGATCCCTACAAGGACGAAGTCCCGGAGATCCCGCAGGACGTAGTCTTGGAAACCTCGCGGGTCTACATCGACGCCTTCGAGCGTATTACGGGACAAGTCTTCGCATTGCCGGATCCGAATGTGCCGGTGCTGGAGCGGGTGCGCCGGAATCTGAGAGCGTATTTCTAAAGCCGGTTGACGATTGGGGCTCCTGTCCGTAGGTTGCGCCCATGATCACCGGTCGCACCAACTTCACGAACTATTTTAAGCTGTCCCCATAGGGCGGCTCCGTTCGGTTGTGACCAGACGTTCGATGCCGCCGCTCTCCGGCGGCATCTTCATTTGGTGATCAGGTCTCCGGGCAGCGGCTCCCGCTAAACCCCAGGAGACAGACATGAGCACCCCGAAATCCGAATTCCTCAAGACGCTCACGGAGCGCGGCTTCATCCATCAATGCACCGATCTGGCCGCCCTCGACGAGCGGCTCTCGGCTGGGCCTGTCGCGGCCTACATCGGCTTCGACGCCACGGCGGACAGCCTTCATGTGGGCAGCCTCGTGCAGATCATGGC
>JAJFBI010000338.1 GCA_020697385.1 Microvirga sp.
AACAGCGGAAATGAAGAGGTCTGCACGCTAGGCTGGAGCGAGCGCGGCTGCAACCGCAATGCCCTCACGTGAGGAGATGCTTTCTTGAGCAATCCGCCGCCGATTCATGCGTCAGTCGACTAGGAATTGATCAATATCAATATCGTCCTGCAGATGGCGCATGGCTCGCATGTGATCCTATGACTTCTACGAAAGTCGAACCGAGCTTATCTTCCTGACAACAAGAACAGAGGAGCGCTGAAGGGTCTCAGCACCGATCTGTTGGAGATAAACTGATGACCGCAGCCGTTTTTTCGTCCCACCTCACCGGCCCTTCAACCGCGCCGTCGCGGCTCTCGCAGGTCGCAACCCGAGTGATGAGCGCTCTTATCCAGAGCCGCGTCCGGAGCGCCGCACGGGAATTGCGGCGCCACGAGGCCCTCATGGCCGATCTGGGGCGCAGGCAGGATCACTCGCCGCTGTTCCTCGAACAATCCGACGATTTGCCCTTCAAGCTTTAATCACGTCATTTGCGAAGAAAGATAACATCATGATCATCATCGCCGCCCTCAAGGCCATCCGCGAAGTCTGGACCGAAACCCTCGTGCTCCGCCGCGAACTCGCCAAGCGCTATCCGGGCATTCTGGCCGAATAAGAACTACTGCCGGGGCAGCGCGCGGGCGTTGCCCCGCTTCATGACCAGAGCGGCCCAGCCGTCCAGATCGTAGCGGCGCTGCAGATACCAGCCCTGGTGCGCATAGGCTGACAGAACCCCAGAAACGTCGCGGTACAGAAGCCCCGACAGGATGATTGTCCCGTCATCGCTCGCCACCCGCGCCAGCGCCGGTGCCAGCATCCTCAGCGGCTTGGCCAGGATATTGGCAAAGACCAGGTCGAAGTGGCCTGGACGGTCCGCCTCCGCATGGCGGATGCCGGGGCCGACATAGAGCCTCATCCAAGCCGCGATCCCGTTGAGGCGCGCGTTCTCCCGCGCCACCCGCACAGCCTCCGGGTCGATATCGCCCGCCACAACGGGGCGCTTCAGAACCTTCGCCGCAGCAAACGCGAGAATGCCCGTGCCGGTGCCGACATCGAGCACATGGCGCGGCGTGCGCATTTTCAACTCGTCCACGAAAGCAAGCAGGCAGCCCTTGGTGGTGCCGTGATGGCCGGTGCCGAAGGCAAGGCCCGCCTCGATCTCGATGGCGATGTCGCTCGGCAGGCGCTGCTCGCGGTCATGGGAGCCGTGGACGAAGATGCGGCCGGCCCGAACGGGCTTGAGGCCTTCCAACGACGATTTCACCCAATCCTTCTGCTCCAGAGGCAGGAAGACGCCCTTGTCGGCCTCGGCGCCCACGATGGGCCGCAGCAGGCTGCGGATCGCCGCTTCGTCCGGCTGATGGGCGAAATAGGCCTCCAGCATCCAGGGGCCGTCGTCCTCCGTCTCGAAGGACGCAACGGCAGTCTCGGCCGGATCGAAGATCTCGCCGATCATGTCGGTCATGGCGCGCGCGGAGCGCTCGTCCGTGGTGATGCGGAAAACGTGGGTGGGGCGGTTGGGGTGCAGACCTTCAAGCATGCGGTCGCCTTATCATCCCTCGCGGCGCAGGTCACCTGTCCGTGAACATGAGGTCAGGGAGGAACTGTCCGGAGGGCGACCCGTTTTGCCCTCGCTCAGCAGTCATGGCTCAGGGCCAAAAGGCTGCGCTTGCCCCTTCCAGGAGATGTTCATGACCGGACGGCTTTTCGACAAGGTTGCCATCGTGACGGGTGCCGGCACCGGCATCGGCGAGGCCATTGCTCTCAAATTCGCCCGAGAGGGCGCCCGCCTTCTGCTCGTCGGCCTGCCGGCCGATCCGGTGGAGGATGTCGCGCGCACCATCAACCACGCCGGCGGCTTTGCGGAAATCTACCTTGGCGATATTGCCGAAGAGCGCCATGCGCAGGCTGCGGTGGAGGCGTGCCTGAGCGCCTATGGCCGGATCGACACCTTGATCAACAATGCGGGCATGTTCTTGGTGGCCGCGGAAACGCAAGACTACCCCATCGACAAGTTCGACGAGACCCTGCGTGCGAATGTTCGTTCGGTCTTCCTGATGACCAAGTTCGCCCTGCCTCATCTCCAGAAGACCTACGGCAATATCGTGTCCACTGGTTCGGAAGCAGGCATGATCGGCATCGCCAAGAACACCATGTATGGTGGCACCAAGGCCTTCATCCATTCGTTCATGCGCGGCGTGGCTGTGGAGCAGGCGGCTTATGGGGTACGCGCCAACTGCGTCTGCCCGGGTCCGATCGATACGGCATGGACTCACAAGTCCAGCGGCCCGATGGACCGGGAGATGGAAACGATGATGATCGACGCGACGCCTATGGGGCGTCGCGGCACACCAGAGGAGGTCGCGAATATATTCTGCTTCCTCGCCTCCGATGAGGCCAGCTACGTTACAGGCGCGCTTTATGCCGTTGATGGCGGTGTGACGATCGCCAAGGGAGCCGTCGGATCCATGGCCTCCTCGCACTTCAAGAAACAGCCGGAGGGCACGCTGCCGACCCGTCATTCGCATGACGGCCTGAAGAACAAGGATTACGAAACACTCACCTGAAAAAGAGTGGAGCGCTTTTGCTGACGCCGGTTCTTCAAACCGGCGTCAGCTGTCTGGCAGGTTCAAGAACCTTGAGGCGCTCCGCCTCCCTCGCCTTGTACTCGCGCTGCACGTCGGTGACGTAGTCGCGCACGATGGGCGCGGCATCGCGCTTGCGGGCGAGCTGCATGTGGAACACGAGCTGGCTGCCGGTGGTGAACATGGTCTCGGCGCTGATAAGATAGAACTCGAACATGCGGCAGAAGCGTTCGTCATACATGGCGGCGATCTTCTCGCGGTTCGCCTCAAAGCGCCGGTGCCAATGGTTGAGTGTCTTCGCGTAGTGAAGGCGCAAGAATTCGAGATCCGTCACCCACAGCTGGTTCTGCTCGACGATGGGGAACACCTCCGACAAGGCAGGCGAGTAGGCGCCGGGGAAGATGTATTTCCTGAGCCACGGGCTCGCCGTGCCGGGCGGGCTCATCTTGCCGATGGAGTGCAGCACCATCAGTCCGTCGTCATCCAGCAGTGCGTTGATCTTGGCGAAGAACTCGCCGTAATGGTGCACGCCCACATGCTCGAACATGCCGACTGAGACGATGCGGTCGAACTTCCTGTCGACCTTGCGGTAATCGAGCAACTCGAAACGCACCCGATCCGACAGGCCCGCGCGCCGCGCTTTCTCGTTGGAGAGTTCATGCTGCTCCTTGGAGAGCGTGACGCCAGTGACGTCCACATCCTCCATGACCGCGAGATAGAGCGCGAGGTCGCCCCAGCCGCTGCCGATGTCGAGAACTTTCATGCCGGGCTTGAGGCGCAGCTTCGACGCGATCAGTCGCAGCTTATTCTGCTGCGCCTCTTCCAGCGTTTCATCATCGTTGACGAAATAGGCGCAGGAATACTGCATGCCCTTGTCGAGGAAGAGCTTGTAGAAGTCATTACCCAGATCGTAGTGGTGCGCCACGTTCTGTTGCGCCTTGCCGACGGGGTTTGCCTGCTGGAAACGCTTCACCCCGCGCGAGATGCGCTTGAGCACGCTCTGCAATGGGTAGTTCGCCAGGGACGAGCGATTCATCGAGAAAAGGTTCAGGAAGTCCCGCAGGTTCGAGCCGTCCTCGAAGCTCATGCGGCCATCCATATAGGCTTCGCCTGCATGCAGTTCCGGGTTGAGGAAGAGCTTGTGATAGAGCGAGCGGTCGGTGAGCCGCATGGTGACGTTCGGTCCTGGCTTTTCTCCGCCGAAGGTGTGGGTGCCGCCCTCCGCATCAATGACCTTCAAAGTTCCGGCACGCACGAAGGATCGCAGCATGTTGGACAGGGGGAACATGGGCACCTCTCGGAATCGTCGCTTTGGGGCCGGATGGTTCCACAGTTGCGGGCAGGTGACTAGAGGCAGGCCAGATCATAACTCGTCTAAAGTACAAGAACCACGACCTAAATTGGGAACAACGGGGAATCGCTTTGGTTGGAAGGCTGACTCTTGCGGGGCTGAGAGTCGCCACTCGATCCACCAGACAGGAGCAGCCGATGTTCTTCCGCCAGAAGCAGATGGCGTATCACGCCAAGCCCGACAAACCAGACCCGCTCTTCGCCAAGATGCTCCAAGAACCCCTGGGCGGCCAATGGGGCGAGATCAGCGTGATGATGACCTATCTGTTCCAGGGCTGGAACTGCCGCGGTCCCCAGAAATATAAGGACATGATCATGGACATCGGCACCGAGGAGATCGGCCATGTCGAGATGCTCGCCACCATGATCGCCCGCCTGCTCGAAACCTCGCCGATCGAGCAGCAGGAGGAGATGGCCAAGAACTCGGTGGTGGGAGCGGTCATGGGCGG
>JAJFBI010000339.1 GCA_020697385.1 Microvirga sp.
GGAACCATCTCCATTACTGTAAAGGTGCGAGGTGAACGCAGACCCTTGGAGACTGTTCCAATGCGCCGGAAGTAACTGTTCCCTGAATTAAAGTCATTGAGCAAGATGAACATTTGTTCAAAATGCTATATAGGCGCAGTATAGCTTATAAGGCCACCAGCTCTTGGACCAAAACACCAACCACCTTTAAAGAATGTTGGGGGTTCTGCGCTAGGCCTCTTCTTACTGGTGGTAAGCACGGCCAAGCTGTGGGCTATTAGGCCTAGCAGATGGCTGCCAGATCGTAACTTTGGCGGCGAGGCATGCCGAACGAGCACTCCCGTTAACCTGGCATTAGCGCGGTATGCTACTAAAGCATAACAGCCCTACACTATTACCACTCCTCTTCTGCACTGCACACACTTATATCCGCACTGCACACGCAAGAACAAAGGCCACCGACCACAGGGGTCGGTCACTGATAAGGAGTTCCCCATGTTCGTGTCTTACATTCTCTCTAAAGTCCGCGCTTATATGCGTTATCGCGATACCGTCCGTGAGCTTTCGCTGCTGTCCGACCGCGAGCTCGACGATCTCGGCATCTCGCGCTTCCAGATCGAGAACATCGCTCGCGAGCACGCTGTCGCGTAAATCTCTGCTGCGTTGCAGCATAAGGCCCTCGCCCGCCGATCTGGCGGGCGTTTGCTTGTCTGGAGGCCGTCAGCGCCCACCGGACACAGGAATGTTGGCGCCGGTAATGTAAGCCGCGGCGTCCGACATCAGGAACAATACCGCTTCAGCGACCTCCCCAGGCTCGCCGATCCGGCCGAGTGGAATATGCGGCCGCAACCGCTCAACCCGGCCGGCATCCTGGGTGCTCCGCTCGTGAATGTCGGTCTTGGTCATCCCCGGCGAGACGGCATTGACCCGGATCCCTTCCGGCGCGAGCTCCTTCGCCATTCCAACTGTCAGTGAGTCGATGGCGCCCTTAGATGCGGCATACCAGACATACTCGTTTGGGCTGCCGAGAGAAGCCGCCACCGACGAGATGTTGACGATGGTCTTGGCACCATCGTCGGGGCTCTTCGGCAGCCGGCGCGCGGCCTCGCGCGCCACCCACAAAGCTCCCAGAACATTGATGTCGATGCAGGCTTGGATCGTCTCGACGGCGGTCTGCGCCAGCTTGCCCGATTTACCGGTGATCCCCGCATTGTTGACCACATGCGAAACCGGTCCCAGGGCCGCCTCGGCCTCGTCGAAGAGGCGAACCACGTCGGCCTCGATGGCCACATCGCCCCGGCAGGCCACCGCCTTCGCGCCGGCATCGCGGCAGGCGGCAAGAACCTCCTCGGCCGCCTCATGCTCCGCACGATAAGTGATGGCGACATCATAGCCGCGCTTGGCTGCGAGCTGCGCCACCGCAGCCCCTATGCCGCGGCTTCCGCCTGTAATAAGGACGACCTGACGCCTGGATTGCATGGCGTTGAATGCCTTTCCACTAGTGAACCGGCTCAGCTTGACCAGGGCTCCCGAGGGAGTCAACAAAGCCGCTCGGGAGATTGACCATGAGCACCATCGAACCCATCCATGTCATCGGCGGCGGCCTCGCCGGTTCGGAAGCTGCCTGGCAGATCGCCCAGGCCGGTGTTTCCGTCGTGCTGCACGAGATGCGGCCGGTTCGCGGCACCGATGCGCACAAGACGGACGGTCTGGCCGAGCTCGTGTGCTCCAACTCCTTCCGCTCGGACGATGCCGAGACCAATGCGGTCGGTCTGCTGCATCAGGAGATGCGCTCCCTGGGCTCGCTCATCATGGCCAAAGGCGACGCCAATCAGGTGCCTGCCGGCGGCGCCTTGGCGGTGGATCGCGACGGGTTCTCGGCGGCCGTGACGGCGGCACTTGAGGCTCACCCCCTTGTCACCATCGATCGAGGCGAGATCAGCGGCCTTCCGCCGGAGGAATGGTCCTCGGTGATCGTCGCCACCGGCCCCCTCACCTCGCCGGCACTGGCGGAAGCAATTCTCGATCTCACGGGCGAGACATCGCTCGCCTTCTTCGATGCCATCGCGCCCATCGTCTATCGCGAGTCCATCAACATGGACATAGCCTGGTTCCAGTCGCGCTACGACAAGGTCGGACCCGGCGGCACGGGCAAGGATTACATCAACTGCCCCATGACCCGGGAGCAGTACGAGGCCTTCATCGATGCGCTGATCGGAGGCGACAAGACCGAGTTCAAGGAATGGGAGGCGAACACCCCCTATTTCGACGGCTGCCTGCCCATTGAGGTGATGGCCGAGCGCGGCCGCGAGACCCTGCGGCACGGCCCCATGAAGCCCGTCGGCCTCACCGACCCGCGCAACCCGGACAAGAAGCCCTATGCCATCGTGCAACTCCGCCAGGACAATGCGCTCGGCACCCTGTTCAACATGGTGGGCTTCCAGACCAAGCTGAAATACGGCGCGCAGAGCGCGATCCTGCGCATGATCCCGGGCCTGGAGAATGCTGAGTTCGCGCGCCTTGGCGGCATTCACCGCAACACCTATCTCAACTCGCCCAAGCTCCTCGACCCGACGCTGCGCCTGAAGGCGATGCCGCGCCTGCGCTTCGCGGGCCAGATCACCGGCTGCGAAGGCTATGTGGAGAGCGCTGCGGTGGGTCTCATGACCGGCCGCTTCGCCGCCGCCGAGCGGCTCGGCCGCCCGATCCAGCCCCTGCCCCACACCACGGCGCTCGGCGCGCTGATCAATCACATCACCGGTGGCCATATCGAGACCATCGACGAGGGGCCGCGCTCCTTCCAACCGATGAACGTCAATTTCGGCCTCTTCCCGCCGCTGGATTTCACGCCGAAGGCCGAAGACGGCAAGCGCCTGCGCGGACCGGCCAAGTCCGTTGCCCGGAAGAAGGCGCTGACGGACCGGGCGCGGGCGGATCTCGCAGCGTGGATGTCGGATGGCGTTCTGCCTCAGGCTGCGGAGTAGTCACACATTGTCATCCTGAACGCCGTAGGCGATCCGGGATCGACTGCAGAATATGGTACCCGAACCTCAACACCGTCATCCCCGCGAAGGCGGGGATCCATAACCACGACGTCTCAGGAGAGGACGAACCGCGTCGCGCCTCGTTCTGCATCGTCAGCGGTTATGGATCCCGGGCTCCGCTGTGCGGCCCCGGGATGACAGTGCTGGGATAGTCTTGCGATCCCGGATCTGCGCTGCGCTTCGTCCGGGATGACGCTGGAAAAATGTGGCTGTCTAAAACGGCCCGCGCCAGAGCGCCCAGATGCGCCGCCATTGGGGCAGTTCCACCACCGTGTGGAACGGATCGTAATCCCGTCGCTCCATGGCCTTGAGATAAGGCGCCACCAGCGCAATCGGCTGGAAAGCAGGCTTCGCGGCCGTTGGAATTGCGACCCGCAGCGCACGCGCCTGCTGCAGATGCCGTCGGGCGACCGCGCGCAGGTCGGCGAGCACTCCCTCAAGGCCCGGCCCGCCACGGCCCGTGACAATGTCCTCGCGTACCACGCCATGCTTATGAAGAATATCCGCCGGCACGTAGACCTGCCCCTGGCGCGCATGCATCGGGAAAGCACGAAGCAGGCCCGCGATGGCATAGGCCACACCGGCATGTCCGGCGGCATCCGCCGTGCCAGGGTTCGTGCCGTCGGAGAGGATGAGGCTTGAGAGCTGGATCAGGCTCGACGAGGTCTCGCCGCAATAGCCCTCGAGGTCGTTGAGGCTCGGCATCGGATCCTCGTAGAGGTCGAAGATCCGAGCGTCGATCAGGTCGACCAGCGACTGACGCGGAAGCCTGAACTGCACGATGGTGTCGTCGAGCGCAGCCGCCACCGGATTGGACCGCACATCGCCCCGCGCCTCGCCCTGCAGGGCGTCGCGCCACCATTGCAGGCGGATTTCGCCGACGAGCGCCTCACGCACCGCCTCGCGTACGCGGGCAATCTCAAAGTTGAAGGCATAGAGCGCGTAGAGATACGGCCGCTTGTCGGCCGGTGCGAAAAGGCTCGCCCAGTAGCGGTCCGGGTCGGCCTCACGCACGAGGGCTTCGCAATGGGCGAAGTTGGAAATCGCTTCCGCCATCTCAAGGAACGGCGATCAGGGCGGCGCCAACCTTGCGGTTTTCGGCGAGCAGAATGTTGTAGGTCCGCGCAGCCGCACCGGTCTGCATCACGTCGAGCCCGATCCCCGCTTCGCGAAACCGCGTCCGGAACGCAGCCGGCAGCACCGCGATATCGAGGCCCGTGCCGAACAGCAGGAGTTCGAGCGCATCGCCCTCAGTAAAGATCGGATCGAGTACCTCATCCGTCAGGTCGGCCATGGACGCGACCGGCCAAGCCCTGACCCCTGACGGCAGCGCCAGCAGCGAGCCGCGATGGGACATGTCCGCGAAGCGGAAGCCG
>JAJFBI010000340.1 GCA_020697385.1 Microvirga sp.
ACAAGGATGGAAGCCAATCGTCCTGGAGGGCGCCATGACAGATGACAATCAAGACAACTCCCATGATCAGCACGAGCACTGGAAACACCACGGCGTTCAAGTGATCAAGGGCGATCGGCTCGATCCGAACACAGCTCAGACCCCGGGCATGTTTCGGCAGGCTGCAATCAATCATGCGCGGGTTGGAGCACAGAAGATCTGGGCCGGCACGGTGTCCATCCAGCCGAATGCCAAGACTGGAGTGCACCACCACGGCGAGTTGGAGAGCGTGATCTATGTGGTGCGAGGCAAGGCTCGGATGCGGTGGGGCGAGCGGTTGGAGTTCGTCGCGGAGGCCGGACCTGGGGACTTCATCTATGTACCGCCCTTCGTGCCCCATCAGGAGATCAACGCCAATCCGGATGAGCCCCTCGAATGCGTTCTCGTGCGCAGCGATAACGAGGCCGTCGTTGTGAACATCACCGACGTTGATCCTGTCGAAAAGCCGGAGGAGGTTTACTGGGTCGACCCGATCCACAAACAGCCGGAATAAGGGCATTCCGGAACTACAAACCCTACAAGTCAGTAACAGCCCCGGTGCTTTCCCTCGGCTGATTGCAGAGTCACTTAGCTCCCCGCAAAGCCGGCGGGATCGGCGCCAAGGACGGAGTTCACACCAAAATGCAGGTCTACCGCTCGCTGGAAGAACGATTTGCACGCATCAACTCGATCGAGGACGCGATCGGTATTCTGCAATGGGACGCTGAGACCATGATGCCGGAAGGGGCTGCCGACAGCCGTTCGGATCAGCTCGCAACGCTCAAGGGTCTCGCCCATGAACTGCTCACCGCGCCCGACATGGGCGATCTGCTGGCCCAGGCCGCCGAAGACGGGGATCAGCTCGACGATTGGCAACGTGCCAACCTGCGCGAGATGAAGCGGATCTACGTCCATGCCTCCGCCGTTCCGGCAGACCTCGTCGAGACTAGCTCGAGAGCCGTGTCGAAGGCGGAATTGGTCTGGCGAGAGGCGAGACAAAACGGGGATTTCGCCCTCCTTCTCCCGCACTTGGCGCAGGTGCTCTCCTTCCAGCGGCAGATCGGCCAAGCCAAGGGCGAGGCGTTGGGGCTATCTCCCTATGATGCACTGCTCGACAGTTACGACCCCGGTCTGCGCCAGGAGACAATAGATCCACTCTTTACAGAACTTGGCGCCGAGCTGCCAGCCCTGATCCAGGAGGCGCAAGAGCGCCAGAAGGATTTTCCTGCCATCCAGCCGCTCAATGGCTCCTTCCCTGTCGATGATCAGCGGCGTATTGGCGAGCAGTTGATGAAGGCCGTTGGATTTGATTTCAACCAGGGGCGGCTCGATGTAAGCCTGCATCCATTCTGTGGTGGATCGACCGGCGACGTTCGGATCACAACCCGCTACAGCGAGGCAAACTTCATGAGCGCGCTCATGGGCGTGCTTCATGAGACCGGACACGCGCTCTATGAGCAGGGCCGCCCGGAGAAGTGGCGCCGTCAGCCGGTCGGGCTCGCACGCGGGATGAGCATGCACGAGAGCCAATCGCTGCTCATCGAGATGCAGGCCTGCCGGAGTTGGGAGTTCGTCACCTACCTCGCCCCTCTTGTAAAGGAGGCTTTCCAAGGCGAGGGCGCGGCTTGGAGCCCGGAGAACCTCCACCGGATCCTGACCAAGGTAGAGCCGGGCTTCATCCGCGTGGATGCCGACGAGATTACCTACCCGGCCCACATCCTGGTCCGCTACAAACTCGAGAAGGCGTTGATTGCCGGTGATCTTCAGATCCAGGCCTTGCCCGTGGCGTTCGATGAGGAGGTCAAGAAGCTTCTCGGTCTCACAGTTCCTAATGACAGCCTGGGATGCTTGCAGGATATCCACTGGCCTGGTGGCGCGTGGGGCTACTTCCCGACCTATACCTTTGGTGCCATGACGGCGGCCCAACTCTTCAGGGCGGCCTGCCAGGCTGACGCGGGCATCCTTCCTGGCCTGTCGAAGGGTGATTTTGCTCCCCTTCGAGCATGGCTGCGCGCCAATGTTCATGCAAAGGGCAGCCTGATGACCACCGATCAGCTTCTGGTCGCAGCAACTGGCCGACCGCTCGCTGCGGGGGTCTTCCGCACCCACCTGCGGGAACGATACCTCGGACGCTGAAAGGTTCAAAGTTGCACATGGTATCAATCATCTTCACGCTGGGCCGGTCGCTCTCCCGGACAGCCATCATCCTGTTCACGATCCTCGTCTCTCTTGGACTGCCTGCCAGCCGAGCGGCGGCTCAGCCGGACAGCAATCCGTGCCGGCCAGTCCAATATGCTGACAGCACCTTTGTGGTTTGCACGGTAGATCTCCGACAATACGAGGTCAGGCTGTTCTGGCGCGGACCGGACGGGGAGGTCCTTGGCTCGTTTGATCGGTTGAAAGAGACACCAGAGGGTTCACGCCTTGCGGTCGCGATGAATGCGGGCATGTACCATGAGGATCGCTCGCCCGTGGGGCTTTACGTCGAAAACGGAAAGGAGCTGAAGGCGGCAAACACAAGGAACGGCCCCGGAAACTTCCACCTCAAGCCCAACGGGATCTTTTATGTCAAAGGCCGTCTGGCTGGCGTGCTTGAGACAGGAGCCTATCTGAAGCAGAAAATCAGGCCGGATTTCGCGACGCAATCGGGCCCGATGCTCGTCATCAACGGGCAAATTCACCCTCTGTTTTCGGAGCAAAGCACCTCACGAAAGATCCGGAACGGCGTTGGCGTGAAAGGCAAGAACACGGTTGTGTTTGCGATTTCAGACGACCCGGTCACGTTCAGCACATTCGCTCGCTTGTTCCGGGACGAGCTGGGCTGTGCGAATGCATTGTTCTTGGATGGAAGTGTCTCCAGCATTTATGCCCCTTCATTGGAGCGGATGGACACGCTCATGCCCATGGGGCCGATTGTCGGGGCCTTACGCCGGCGTCCATGATAGAGAGATTGAGTGGCGGCACAGACGTTTCAGGTCGAAGCTGGGGGCGGAACGGCGATGCCTTCAGGATCCATGCATAAAGTGGTCATCCACAAAGCCGGCGGATACGAGCAGCTGAAGCTCGAAACTCATCCCGTGCCCAAACCTGGCGAGGGACAGGTTTTGATCCGCACCGAGGCAGTGGGTGTGAACTATGCTGACATCTGTGTTCGCTGGGGCGTGTACGAGTCCGCGCGTCGGTTTGTGGGCTGGCCGATCACGCCCGGATTCGAATATTCAGGCTGGGTGGAAGAGGTTGGCCGTGAGGTTAAGCATGTGAAGCCCGGCGACCCGGTGTTTGGAGTCACTCTCTTCAATGGCTATTCCACACACGTGTGCGCCCCGGCCGATCTGGTGTGGCTTAAGCCTCACGCTCTGGACTTTGAGGCCGCCGCTGGTTTCCTGGCCGTCCACCTGACCGCGTATCATGGCTTGCTACAGAATGTGGTGATCCGGCCCGGCATGAGGGTGCTCGTGCATTCGGCCGGCGGCGGAGTGGGCTCGGCGCTCATCCAACTCTGCAAGTTGCACGATCTGGACGTGACTGGTGTGGTGGGAAGAAGTCACAAGGTCGAGTATGTGCGCCAGCTCGGCGCAGACGCCGTGATCGACAAATCCACCCAGTCGCTCTGGGATGAGGCCAAGCACCTCTGTCCTGACGGCTACGACTTGGTCTTTGACGCGAACGGCCCTGAGACCCTGGCGCAAAGCTACGCCCATCTGAAGCCCACGGGGAAGCTGTTGGTCTATGGCTTTCATAGTTTGTTGCCCAAACAGGGTGGGCGCATCAACTACCTCAAGGCGGCCCTTGGAATGCTGAGGATGCCGCGCTTCAATCCTTTGTCGATGACAAGCGAGAACAAAGGTGTCGTGGCGTTCAACTTGTCGTTCCTCTTTTCGCGTGCCGACCTGTTGCACGCGGCTGTGAACGATCTCACCGCCTGGTTAGAAGCGGGGGACATTCGGGTGCCAAAGGTTCGTTCTTTTGCATTGAAAGATGTGGCTCAAGCTCACCGAGCTCTGGAGTCAGGCGAAACCACGGGCAAGTTGGTCTTGCGAACAGCGCCGCGCTTCAGTGCGTCAGCGAACGAGGCAACTGTTCAGGGAGCCTCTGCTCCCGATCAATGAGCGCCAGAGTTGCCTGAATGCGCTGTGGAAGAGGCTGCCTGATCACCTCGGCATAAATAGAACGGAGATCTTGCCCGATCCGGCGCAGGAGTTCGGTATCGGAGATTGCCACGGGTCGCTCGCCCCCATCCGATCCGTTGTCCATCTTCCCCTCCAAATCCGCAGCCATCTCCTGAGTATCGCTTCGCTAACCAACGGTTAACCACATTTCTTTTCGTCTGTGGAAACCGAGCAGAACTCTGTGAATGCTCGGGATTGACGCTTGCAACCT
>JAJFBI010000341.1 GCA_020697385.1 Microvirga sp.
CGCTCGCTCCGCCCGGCGCTAATCCGCCCGATCAGGATGGGTCAGGCTCTCCGGTACCGACCCTGGCTCCCGGTCGCGAGCGGTCGCTGCCCGCCGGGCTGCTTGCCGTGCGCGAGGGGCGGGGGAGGAGCGACGAAGGACGTCAACTCCGCCACAGAGGTGACGCCGTCAAGGGTGAATATGAATAGGCGGAAGCGACGGAGATCGGTGTCGTCACCGCGTCACGACACGGCAGTCACAGAACTGAATGACATCGCACTAGTCGCGCCTTGCCTCGCGGAGAAAATCCGACGAGTTACGTATCAGTCCCTGCGGAAGGGCAATCTGTCGATTGTTCAAAAAGCTTTCATTCGCGCGAATGCTGGCAACCAGAGCCCGCGCACGTTAGCGACAAATTTTGGGCTCAGTCACGAGTCGACCAGTTCGTTTTTCGATACCCGAGCGGCGTGCAGAGCGCAAGTCGAGATCGCCGATCTCGCCGCGAGGCAGCGTTAAGCAGAGAGGAAATGAGGATTCGCCTCTAGCCCCAGCACGGCGATCTAGAGGCGAATACAGAACGCGGCTAGACGGCGGCAGTCGCGAGCAGACCGGCCTCCGCGACAGCTTGTCGCGCGGCCACCAACTCCTCCGGCCCCGTCAACGATTTGTATGGCGGCCGGACATAGATCTGATCGGCTTCTAGCAGGCCCATCTGCGTCAGCGCCAGCTTACAGCGCGCCCGGTAATCGCCGATTGGCTGGCCATAGATGTAGTCGCAGTAGCCTTGTACCCGTGGCTGCATGCCGACCGCAGCATCGAAATCATCGCGCGCGACGGCGCCGAGCATGTCGACCAGAAGTCCGACACCGACCGCACCGTAGCCGAGCAGACCACCCGTCGCTCCGAGCACGAAGCTCTCGAGCAGGAAGTTGTCGTTGCCTGTTAGGAGCGTGATGTGATGATCCGCCGCACGGACGACGTCACGCGTTTGGACGAAGATCTGAGCGTCGAACGAGGCGTCTTTGAGCCCGATGACGGCGGGGATCTTCAACACCTCGGCGAGGGCGTTCGGCGGGTAATTGATGCCGCCGAAGATTGGCCCAAGCTGGAAGACGATAAGCGGCAGACCGGAAGCCTCGGCAATGGCTTGGTGGTAGTCGCGCATGATGGCCGGGTCGAGGGGATCGTTGAGAAATGCTGGCGTGGGGAACACGAGCAGCGCGTCGGCGCCCGCGTCACGCGCGGCCCGAGCGTTAGCCGTCGCCTGCGCGGTGCCTGGCCCACCGACCCCGGCCACGATCAGGCAGCGGCCGGCAGCGACCTCGCGCGCCGTGCGAATCACCTCGGCCCGCTCATCGGCCGTCAGATATGGGCCTTCTCCGGTATCAACATTCACCGCCAGCCCGACGGGGCCCTGGGAGATCACCCACTCGAGATAGCGTCGAAACGCGGGGATATCCATTGTGAAGTCCTCGCCCATGGGGACGATGACCGCGGGAATAATCCCGTTGAGATCAGTTGCTTGCACCATCGCGCTCACTCCTTTCCCGATTGCCCACTAATCAAGGCACCTATCATGACGTCTCGACGGGGATCAGCCCACGTAATCGATCGAGCAGTTCACGAGCAGAGCCTACCTTTGGCCGCAGGTGCGTCTCGACCGAAATAAACCCGTCATAACCATCGGCGGCCAGGGCACGCATCTGCCCCGCCCAGTCAATCTCACCTTTGGCGACGTACGCTGCCGTACCATCCGCATTGCGGCGCGCATCCTTGAAATGCACATGACGGACCAGATCGCGGACGGCATGGTAGCCAGCCGGGAACGGCTCGTCCCCTGCACAGTATGCGTTCCCCGGATCCCAGTTGACGCCGAGCGCTGGGTGCCCGACGGCCCGCACAAGGCTCGCCGTGCGGTCGCCGGTGTCGCCCCAGAACCCGTCCTCGTTCTCGATAGCGAGCTGAATACCCATCGATCCGGCGCGCTCGGCAGCACGCGAGAGAATCTCTAGCACGTTCTCGGGCGGCGGACCAGGTGGCATGCCCGCACGGTCGAAGCTGAAGATCAGGACGGTATTGATACCGAGTTCCGCAGCGTAGTCGAGCGAGGCCGGAAGGAGTTCTTCGACATGATGACGGAGCGTCTGCTTCGACGCGTCCCAAGCCTCATACCCAGCGCGGTCCATCCAGGCGAGCGAGGGCCGTGACCGCTCCGGGGGCAGATAGGGAATCTTGAACAGACCGGGCGATAGGGCCACAAAGCGCGCCTGGTAGGCAGCAAGCGCATCTTGTAGGTAGCCCTTCTCGTACGAGGACAGAAACGGAGCGCGGGACGTGAAGACGCCGCGCAACTCGAAGTCGTGGACGCCCCAACCGACCCCTAGTTCGATAGCCGTCTCGAGGTCGGCACTGATTTCATCCGTCACAATCGCGATCTTCACGGCATCACATCGCTTCTTTGGCGCCCATTGGCGTCGCCGTGAGCCGAGGGGCCAAAGCGCGGCGGTCGCTTCTCCAGGAATGCCTGTTGCCCCTCCGCCGCGTCGTCGCTCAGCCCCACTTCGACGCTCAGTTCGGCTTCGAGGAGCAGCCCGGCAGCAATCCCCTCGCGGAGGCCCACGTTCACGCAGCGCTTGCTGGCCGCGACTGCGCCGGCAGGAAGAGTGGCAATGCGCGTCGCGATTTCGAGTGCGCGGTCGAGCAAGGCGTCGTCGGCGACGACTTCCTCGACCAGCCCCAGGCGCAATGCCGCCGCCGCGTCGACGATCTCGCCCGTGAGGAGGAGCGTCATGGCCCGACCAGGTCCGATCAGCCGGGGCAGGACCTGCGTGCCGCTCCCGGAGGCAAAGGTGCCGACGTTGACCTCCGGCACACCGAAGCGGGCCGAGAGGGCGGCGAGGCGAATGTCACACGCGCAGGCGAGGACCAACCCACCACCAAGGGTCAACCCGTTACAGGCGGCAATCACTGGCAAGCGCGAGTCCGCGAGGGCGAGGCAGAGTCCTTGCTCGATGCGCTGGGCTTCGAGCAGCCAGCCCGGGTCACGACGGAACTCGCGGATGTCTGAGCCGACGCTGAAGGTCCGGCCGTGACCGGTCAGGACCAGGCAACGGATGTCGGGCGCCGCTTCGAAGTCGGCAAGTTGGGCGCGGAGCGCGCGTCTGACACCGTTGCGCTGGACGCCGAGTGGTTCAGAGACGATCCGGACCACCACGACTCCAGGGCTGGGCCGGGTGATTTCGAGCGCCTCTGCCTCGACATCCGGCACCGCGGCACTCGGCATTGTCGGCTCCATCATCGCTCTCGTTCCCAGTCGCGCAGCCGCACCGGGCCGGTCCGCGCGGGACGAGCCGCGATGTCCGCTGCGAGACCCATGGGGGCTGGTTGGAAGAGGCGTGCATCCATCTCGCACAGATCCTCGGCCAAACGCGGGCGAAAGTCCATCTGCGCCAGGATATCCCGCTCGATGTCGATACCGGGGGCGATCTCGGCGAGCTCGAGACCCTCCTGCCGGACGCGAAAGACGGCCCGCTCGGTCACGAAAGTTACCGACTGGCCGCGCTCCTGACCGAGCTTCGCGTTGTAGGTAAGCTGGTCCAGTCGGTCAAGAAATTTGCGGTGCTTCCCCTCGCTGGCGATGGCGGCCTGGCCGTCGGGCCAGGCAATGGCCAAGCCGCCAGCCGTGAAGGTGCCGCTGAAGACCACCCGCTTTGCGTTCTGACTGATATTCATGAAGCCGCCGACGCCGATGACGCGGTTTCCGAAGCGGCTGACATTGACATTGCCGTCGCGATCAACCTGGGCGAAGGAGAGGAAGGCAATATCGAGGCCTCCACCGTCATAGAAGTCGAACTGGTAGGGCTGGTCAATCATCGCGGTGAAGTTGGTGGCCGCACCGGCCTCGACTCCGCCCGCTGGCGCGCCGCCGATCAGTCCCTGCTCGTTGGTCAGCACTACCTGGTCCAGGATCTCTTCCTCGGCCGCGACGCGCGCAAGACCGGTAGAGATGCCCGATCCGAGATTGCAAACCGCGCCGCGCTCCAGCTCCATCGCAGCGCGGCGGGCGACCACCTTGCGCGCGTCGAACGGCATCGGCTCGATCTCGGACTCCGGCACCCGGAGCTCCCCGGCGTAGGCCGGGCTATACGCTGTCGGGTAGGTCTGGCGTTGGTCGGGATCGACCACCACGAGGTCGACGAGCATGCCAGGGATCTTGACCTGCTTCGCCGGCAATGCTCCGCGCTTGGCCAGTCGCCGAACCTGCACGATGACCACCCCACCGGCCCGCCGCGTCGCCTGTGCCATGGAGAGCATTTCACCGAAGACTGCTTCCTGCTCCATGGTGACGTTGCCATCCTCGTCAGCGGTCGTGCCGCGGAGAAAAGTGACGTCGACCGCAAATGGTTTGTAGAACAGC
>JAJFBI010000342.1 GCA_020697385.1 Microvirga sp.
CACGGCCGGCATCTGGGACTGGTCCATGGCGGGCGTTCCAAGACTCTTCAGGCGGTTCTCCAGCCGGGCAACACCGTGCAGGCGACCTGGCGGGCGCGGCTCGATGAGCATCTAGGCACCTACCAGGTGGAGGGCCTGAACCTGCGCGCCGCCCGCCTCATAGGATCGTCCATGGCGCTCTACGGCTTGGCGACGCTCGCGCATCTCCTGCGCTACTTCCCGGAGCGGGATCCGCATTTCGCCCTCTTCGAGACCCTCACCGTCCTGGTCGACCACCTGGACGATCCCGATCTCGCGCCGGCTCTGTTCGTGCGCTTCGAGCTTGCCATGCTCACCCGCCACCGGGACCGAGCGGGACCTGACCTATGTGTCGCCCCGGAGCGGGCGGGCGGTGTCGGCCGAGGCCGGTGAGCCCTACAAGGACCGGCTGCTCAAGCTGCCGGGCTTCCTGATCGGCCAGACCAGGGCCAACCGGCCGCGGGAGGAGGACATCCGGGCCGGATTTGCGCTCACCGACTTCTTCCTGCATCAGAACGTCTTCGGTCCCCAGGGCCAGCGGGCGCCGGAGGAGCGGGCGCGTTTCGTCGCACTGGCCACGGCTGGGGACGAATGAGGTTTGTTTCTGTTATGTTCTCTTTTCAGATGATAAGAAGCGATTCGCAGTTGAGGATTTCGAGTTATGGGTAAGCCGGTCAATCCGCCGTCAGGGGGCGAGATCGAGAACATCAATCTCAAGGACGCCCTGGAGGAGCGCTATCTCGCGTATGCGCTCTCCACCATCATGCACCGGGCGCTGCCGGATGCGCGCGACGGGCTTAAACCCGTCCACCGGCGCATCCTGCATGCCATGCGGCTCCTGAGGCTCGATCCGAAGTCGGCCCCGAAGAAATGCGCCCGCATCGTCGGCGACGTGATGGGTCAGTTCCATCCGCACGGCGACCAGTCGATCTACGAGGCGCTGGTGCGCATGGCGCAGGACTTCGCCCAGCGCTATCCGCTGGCGGACGGGCAGGGCAATTTCGGCAATATCGATGGCGATGGCGCGGCGGCCATGCGCTACACCGAAGCGCGCATGACGGAAGTGGCGCGCCTGCTGCTGGAGGGGATCGACGAGGACTCGGTGGATTTCCGCGAGACCTACGATCAGGCCAACGAGGAGCCGGTGGTGCTGCCGGCCGCCTTCCCGAACCTGCTGGCCAACGGCTCGCAGGGCATCGCGGTCGGCATGGCGACGTCGATCCCGCCGCACAATGCCGCCGAACTCTGCGACGCAGCCCTGCACCTGATCGCGAAGCCGACCGCCACGTCCGAACAGCTGATGCAGTACGTGCCGGGACCGGACCTGCCCACCGGCGGGATCATCGTCGACACGCCTTCCGCTATGGCCGAAACCTACCGCACCGGCCGCGGCTCGTTCCGCGTGCGCGCTCGCTGGGCGAAGGAGGATCTCGGCCGGGGCAACTGGCAGATCGTCGTTACCGAAATTCCATACTCCGTGCCGAAGTCGCGGCTGATCGAGAAGATCGCCGAGCTGCTGCAGGAAAAGAAGCTGCCGCTTCTCGCCGATGTGCGCGATGAATCGGCTGAGGACATCCGCGTGGTGCTGGAGCCCCGCGCCAAGACGGTCGATCCGATCATCCTGATGGAATCGCTGTTCAAGCTCACGGAGCTCGAAAGCCGCGTTCCGATGAACGTGAACGTGCTCGCCGGCGGCAAGGTGCCGAAGGTCCTGAGCCTCGCCGAGTGCCTGCGCGAATGGCTCGACCATCGCCGCGAGGTGCTGATCCGCCGCTCCGGCTTCCGCTTGGCTGCCATCGACCGGCGCCTGGAGATCCTGGGCGGCCTGCTCATCGTCTATCTCGACCTCGACCGGGTGATCAAAATCATTCGCGAGGAGGACGAGCCGAAGCAGGAGCTGATGCGCGTCTTCCAGCTGACCGAGGTGCAGGCCAACGCCATCCTCGACACGCGTCTGCGCTCGCTCCGCAAGCTCGAAGAGATGGAGCTCAAGCGCGAGCAGAAGAACCTGCAGGACGAGAAGGCGAAGATCGAGGAGCTTTTGGGCTCCGAGAAAGTGCAGTGGAAGACGATTTCCGCCGAGATCAAGGAGGTCCGCAAGACCTTTGGCCCGGATACCGCCCTGGGCAAGCGCCGCACCACCTTCGCCGAAGCGCCGGACACGTCCGACATCGACTTCGCCGAGGCCATGATCGAGCGCGAGCCGATCACGGTCATCGTGTCCGAGAAGGGCTGGATCCGCGCGATGAAGGGCCACCAGGCCGATCTCTCCGCCGTGCAGTTCAAGGGCGACGATGCGTTGAAGACGGCCTTCTTCGCCGAGACCACGTCGAAGATCGTGGTGGCGGCGGACAATGGCCGCTTCTTCACGCTTGAAGCCTCCAAGCTCCCAGGTGGCCGCGGCTTCGGTGATCCGATCCGCCTCATGGTCGACCTGGAGGAGGGCGCCGACTTCATCGCGGCCTTCCCGTACCGGGCCGGCTCGAAGCTGCTCGTCACGGGCACGGATGGCCGCGGCTTTATCGTGCCCACGGAGGAGATCACGGCGAACACCCGCAAGGGCAAGCAGATCCTCAACCTCGATGCACCGTCCAAGATGGTGGTCTGCACCGAGGCCGAAGGCGACCACGTCGCGATCATCGGCGAGAACCGCAAGCTCCTGATCTTCCCAATGAAGCAGGTGCCTGAGATGACCCGCGGCAAGGGCGTGCGCCTCCAGCGCTACAAGGACGGCGGCGTCTCCGACGCCAAGGTCTTCAAGCTGAAGGAAGGCCTGACTTGGAAGGACACCTCCGGCCGCACCTGGACGGTCGCCAAGGAAGACCTGCGCGACTGGATGGGCGACCGCACTGAAGCCGGCCGCCTGCCGCCGAAGGGCTTCCCGAAGTCGAACAGGTTCGGGGAGTAGCCGTCAGGCAAACGTCATCCCGGACGGCGCAAGCCGATCCGGGATCGTGCGACGAGCGCGGTGCCGGGACCTCGGCCCCGTCGTCCCCGCGAATGCCGAGATGACGGACGAGGTCCATTTTCACGATCCGGCGCGCCGCGAGGTGCGGTATCGGCTGACCCTCAACGACGTCGGACGCCGATGGAGCCGGTTGCGGTGGGAGCCTGCAACTGCGGGGCAGCCTCACGCCGCCTCATGTCCTCGAAAGCCTGTTTATTGGCCTGGCCCTCGGCGATGAGCTGCTGCCAACGGCCATCTCGCTGCATGGCTTCCACTTCACGGTTGACCGGACCGCGGTCTGTACCACCGCCCGGCTCGGCCAGCGCCGCGCCCGACAGGGAAGCGAGACCGAGAACCGCAATGAGGATCTTGCGCATAACGTTCTCCCTGAACTGATAAGTCAGCTCTCAGGAGAAAGATTTAGCTGTCCCGTGTGGCGCTTGAGAGGTTGCGTGGGCGCACTTTTTTGTGAATGCGCCGCCGCTGTCCGCGAGCCTTACTCCACCCGCTCCCAGCCTTGCGCGAGCAGCCGCTCCTGCGGCTTGAAGCGGGCCTTGTAGCCCATTTTCTTCGAGCCATCGACCCAGTAGCCAAGATAGAGATATGGCAGGCCCATGGCCTTGGCGCGGCGGATGTGATCGAGGATCATGAAGGTGCCGAGGCTGCGGTGCTGCATCTCCGGGGCGTAGAACGAATAGACCATGGAGAGTCCGTCGCTCATCTCGTCAGTGAGACAGACGGCGATCAGATCGCCCGAGCCCTTGCCGGTGATGCCGCTGTCGATCCCGCGTCGGCGGTACTCGATGAGCTTCGTGTCCACATGGCTGTCCTCGATCATCATGGAATAGTCGAGCACCGTCATGTCGGCCATGCCGCCATCCGCGTGGCGGGTGTCCACGTAGCGGCGAAACAGGGAGTATTGCTCGGAGGTGGGGCGGTTGGGCAGGGGTTCGCCGATGAGATCGGCATTGTCCTTCAGGACGCGCTTGAGATTGCCCGAGGGCTCGAACTCATCCACCAGAACCCGCACCGACACGCAGGCCCGGCAGGTATCGCAGGCAGGCCGGTAGGCAATGGTCTGCGACCGGCGGAAGCCTCCTTGCGTGAGGATTTCATTCAGCTCCCGCCCGCGCCGACCCACGATATGCGTGAAGACCTTTCGCTCCTCCTTGCCCGGCAGGTAGGGACATGCGGACGGGGAGGTGAGGTAGAATTGCGGGGCGTCGCGGGGCTGGCTCGTCAATCGGGAAAGCCTTGTGGAGAAACCTTGAGCGCTTCGTCAACGCATGAAGGATAACATTGGTGTCCCGCACGTCCAGGAAAAGAGGGCGAATGTCACAGGGGTGTGTTCTGTACCCTGAACGATTGCCTCACAACTCACTACCTCATCCTGGGGAGCAGACGCAGTCTGCGTCTCGAAGGAGGTTTCAGTGGTCACCGGAGACGTCCTGATCCTTCGAGACGGTCACTCACGTGACCTCCTCAGGATGAGGGCTCTTGGGCTGCAGTCTTAACAACGGCTCAAGCCCTCACCACCATCATCCCCGTGAGCAGGTCGCGGATGAAGCGGCGGTCGTCGCGGACGAAGCCGACGAACACGTCGCAGGCCCAGAGCAGGAAGGTCGAGAT
>JAJFBI010000011.1 GCA_020697385.1 Microvirga sp.
ATTAACCCTTCGGACCAGTAATCCTGACAATGGAAAATACTTAATGGCGTGTAAGTTCCAAGAGTCAAGTTGTCAGAACCAAGGCAGTCAACCCTGTGTGTGAAAAATAAACAGCTATTTTGATTTCAGGCTTCGACTGCCCGGTTTGACCGCCGGAAGAGCCGCCAGTTCGGGCGGAAGTTGGTCCGGCGCGTAGGCTGGGATGTCGAGCTGGACCAGGGACACGAGGGGCACGCCGAGATCCGCCTTGCCGCCCGAGCGGTCGATGAGGCAGGCGGCACCGAGCATCTTTCCGGGATGCTCCTGAAGAGACGCCAGGCATTCCCGAGAGGAAAGGCCGGTCGTTACGATGTCTTCCACCATGACGACACGGGCGCCCTCCGGAATCGTGAACCCGCGGCGCAGCACGAAGGCGCCGTTCTCCCGTTCCACGAAGATCGCCTTGGCGCCCAGATGCCGGGCCGTCTCGTAGCCGGGCACGATGCCGCCCACAGCAGGCGAGACCACGTAGTCGACGGCTCCGAATCTCTCCCTGATCTTGTCCGCCAGCGCCCGGCAGACCCGCTCGGTTCTCACCGGATCCTGAAACACGAACATCTTCTGCAGGAAGACCGGGCTGTGCAGCCCCGACGAGAGAATGAAGTGACCTTCCAGCAGAGCGCCTGCGGAGCGGAATTCATCGAGAACGTCGTTCGGGGTCATGGGAGTCTCCTGCTTCAGCGCTTTTGGCAGGCCGTTGGGCAGGAGGCAAGATGATACGGAAAGACAATTCCGCTGCGTGAACCTCACCTGGAGTTACGCAGCCTTGAGATCAATGAGCATCATTCTCGGCAACGTCAGCCAGCCACCGGGGAAGCTCCGCCAGCGACGGCAGTTCCGCGAAGCGTGGGTGGTCGGTGGGAAGCGGCGCGTCCTCGTGCGCCCAGACGATGTGGAACGGGATGAGTGCCGCGTAGCTGCCGGCTTCGAGCGCCGGCAGCACGTCCGAGCGCACGGAGTTGCCGGCCATGGCTGCATGCTCCGGGCCGGAGCCGTGGCGCGAGAAGATGCGCTCATACGTCGCCCGCTTTTTCTCGCTGACGATTTCAACGCCCGAAAAGAAGCTGCCGAGACCGGAGGCGGCGAGCTTCGATTCCTGGTGAAAGAGATCGCCCTTGGTGATCAGCACGAGCCTGTATTGCTCCGAGAGCGCTTGGAGAGCCTCGTGAACGCCGGGGAGGGGCTCCACGGGATGGTTCATCAACTCACGGCCGATCGTGAGAATCTCGCTGAGGGCCCGGCCCGATATATTGCCATTGCTCACCTGGATGGCGGTTTCCATCATCGAGAGCGTGAAACCTTTCGCCCCATAGCCGTAGAGACCGAGATTGCGCCGCTCCGTTGCCTCGATCTCCTCTTCGAGACGCGCGGCATCGACGAAGTCGGCGAGCAGTTCGTTGAAGCGCTGGCGCGTCGATTGGTAGAACGTCTCGTTGTGCCAGAGCGTGTCGTCGGCATCGAGACCGAGAACGGTGATGGGCATCGGAAATCCTGTATCAGCCCTGCCGGCGATCCTGCGCCGCCTGCACGAACGCGCTGAACAGCCTGTTGCCAGGATTGTCCTGAGTCGCAAAGGCCTCCGGGTGCCACTGGACGCCGATGGCGAAGCGACGGGATGGGATCTCGATGGCCTCGATCACGCCATCGGGGGCTCTGGCCGCGACGACGGCTTGATCGGAAGCGGTCACAACCGCCTCCTGATGGCGGCTGTTCACGTCGAGGCTCGTCGTGCCCACGATGCGCGAGAGCATCGTGCCCGGCACGATCTCGACGGGGTGCATGGCCGTCCGTTCATCATGGATGAGAATATGCGGGCCGCTCTTGCGCACCTCATGGACCATCCGTGCACCATGGAGACAGGCGAGCATCTGCATGCCGTTGCAGATGCCGAGCACCGGCTTGTCGCGTTCGAGAAATCCCCGCATGAGTGCTTGCTCGACCTCGAGCCGCTCCGATGACGGATAGCGGGATTCGTCGCCGGCAACATACCAGTCGCGGGGAAACCGGATGCGCCCGCCGACGCTCACGAAACCGTCGAACTCCTCCAAGACCAGATCGATCATCTCTGGAATATAGGGAATGCCGAAGGGCAGGCCGCCGGCGCGCTGAACGGCGACGAAATAGGCTTTCGTGGTTTCGTAAAGGGTTGCGCCGCCGCTGGTGTTCTCATCCATGATGACGGCGATGCGGGGCTTGGCTGACATGCTGTTCTCGATTCTATCCGTTCATGCGGTCGACGCGGCTCACCACGCGCTTGGCGCGCAGTTCGGCGATGATGGCGTTGAGGTGCTTCAGGTCCCAGACCGTCAGGTCGATGGTCATGTCGGTGAAGTCCTGGGTGCGCCGCTTCATGGAGACGTTGTCGATGTTGCCGTCATGGTCGGCGATCACCTGGGTGATCTGGGCGAGCGATCCGGGCTCGTTGATCGATTGAAGCTTGATGCGGGCCGGGAAGCGCTGGGTCGAGTCCGCCTCCAGGTCCCAGCGCACGTCGATCCAGCGGTCCGGCTCGTTGTCGTATGCCGCGAGCGACGGTGACTGGATCGGGTAGATCGTCACGCCCTCGCCAGGGGTCATGATGCCGACGATGCGGTCTCCCGGCACGGCGCCGCCTTCCGGCGCGAAGCTGATCGGCATGTCGGTGCTCAGCCCGCGGATCGGAATGCCGCTCGAATGCTCGCCGGCGCTCTTCCTGCCTGCGCCGTCGGGCTGTCCGCTGCCCCTGCCGTCGCTGCCGGCGCGCCGTTCCTCGAAATAATCGGGATAGACGGCCCTCACCACGTCGCCGGAGAACATTTCGCCGCGGCCCACCGCCGCCAGCACATCCTCGACCGAGACCCGCGCCAGCCGGGGCAGGGCGCCCTTCAGCTTCTCGTCAGAGAAGGCACGTCCGGCCCGCTCGAAGGCGCGCTCCAAAATCTGGTGGCCGAGACCGGTATAGTGCCGCCGCACCGCCGCGCGGGTGGCGCGGCGGATCGAAGCGCGGGCCTTGCCGGTGACCACCAGGGATTCCCAGGCAGCCGGAGGCGTCTGTCCTTCGGCGCGGACGATCTCAACCTCGTCGCCGTTTTGCAGCTCGGTGAGGAGCGGCGACATGCGGCCGTTGATCTTGCAGCCCACTGCCGTGTTCCCGACATCGGTGTGCACCGCATAGGCGAAGTCGATGGGCGTGGCGCCGCGGGGCAGGGCGATCAGGCGGCCCTTAGGCGTGAAGCAGAAGACCTGGTCGTGGAAGAGTTCGAGCTTCGTGTGCTCGAGAAACTCCTCCGGATTGTCGCCTTCCGCCAGGAGGTCGATGGTGCGCCTGAGCCACTGATAGGCCCGACTTTCGGTTGCAAGGCGCGAATCGTCGTTCACGCCTTCCTTGTAGAGGGCATGCGCCGCGATGCCGTATTCCGCCACCTCTTCCATGTCCTCGGTGCGAATCTGAAGTTCGACGCGCTGGCTGCCCGGCCCGATCACCGTGGTGTGGATCGAGCGGTAGTCGTTCTGCTTCGGGGTCGAGATGTAGTCCTTGTACCGGCCCGGAACCATGGGCCAGCTGGTATGCACGATGCCGAGCGCCCGATAGCACTCGTCGATGGTGCCCACGATGATCCGGAAGGCGAAGATGTCGGAGAGCTGCTCGAAGGAGACGGATTTCCGTTCCATCTTGCGCCAAATGGAATAGGGCCGCTTCTGACGTCCCGACACGACTGCCTCTATGCCTTGAGCACGCAGCTTCGTGGTCAGGGTCCGTTCAATCTCCTCGACCAGCTTCTCACTCTTGGTCGAGAGTTCGTGCAGGTGGCGCTTGATGGCCTCATAGGCTTCCGGGTCGAGGTTCTGGAAGGACAGCTCTTCCAGCTCCTCGCGCATCTCCTGGATGCCCATGCGGCCGGCAAGCGGCGCGTAGATGTCGAGGGTCTCCTCGGCGATGCGCTTGCGCTTTTCCGGCGGCATGAACTGGAGTGTGCGCATGTTGTGCAGGCGATCGGCGAGCTTGACCAGAAGCACGCGCACATCGTCGGCTATGGCGAGGAGCAGCTTGCGGAAGTTCTCGCCTTGCGCCGCCCGCTTCGACACGAGGTCGAGTCGCTTGATCTTCGTAAGGCCGTCCACAAGGGCGCCGATCTGGGGCCCGAAGGTCTTGTTGATCTCTTCAAGCGTCGCCTCGGTATCCTCCACTGTGTCATGGAGTACCGCAGCGGCAATGGTCGCCTCGTCGAGCTTCATGTCGGTGAGGATGGCCGCCACTTCGAGGGGATGGCCGAAGAACAGGTCGCCGGATGCGCGCTTCTGGGTGCCGTGAGCCATCATGGCATACACGTAAGCGCGGTTGAGAAGCGCCTCGTCGGCCGAGGGGTTGTAGCGCTTGACCCGCTCGACGAGTTCATACTGGCGCATCATACGGCCGACATCTCCTTTGGGCTCGTTCGATCTGGCTTAAAATCCGGAAGCTATTGAAGATATTGTACAACGTCTTCCAACCGCAAGCTGAATACCTTGCCGCAGCCTAGCCATGCCGGGTCGTGGTTAAGCCATGCAACAAAAAAGCCCGGCCAGGGGCCGGGCTTTTCGAAAAGGCTTGAGAGCGCTTATTCGCGGTCGTCGTCGTCCGCGCTGCTGCTCGGGGGCACGAGGCCTTCGAGGCCGCGCAGAAGGTCGTCCTCGCTCATGCGGTCGAACTGCACGTCGGCGTCGTTGTCGCTGCCCGTGGACGGGGCCGCGGCGGTGTTGCTGAGCATCGGAACGGCCTCGGCCTCCGGCTCGTCCACCTCGACATACTTCTGCATGGAGTGGATGAGCTGCTCCTTCAGGTCGTCCGGAGCGATGGTCTCGTCCGCGATCTCACGAAGGGCCACGACCGGGTTCTTGTCGCGGTCGCGGTCGATCGTCAGCGGCGAGCCGGACGAGATGAGGCGGGCCCGGTGGCTGGCCAGCAGCACGAGCTCAAACCGGTTGTCGACCTTGTCGATGCAGTCTTCGACGGTCACGCGAGCCATGCGGGGCTCCTTCTTCAGTCATGAGAATATCGGAAGAGGGACCGGATACACCGGTTGCCCAGAGAAAACAAGAGGATGCGTTCCGTGGCAGCGGCCGATGCCCAAGCCGGGAGACAGGTGCGAGGGCGCACGGCGTGGGTACTCCGGCCTGGGTAGAGTTTCCCAAGGTTAAGCCTGGGGAGGGTTGCTCTTGGAAGCCTTTCGATCTGTTCTGCGAAGCGTCGGTCATGCCTTGAACACCGTCCTGAGGCAGTTGAGCCTGGAAAGGCCTCCCGTGAACCGGCAGATGCTGCGGGGGTGGCGGCGCCATATCTGATCACAGGTCAAGTGCGGCGAAGCGCGCGCTTCGCCTTGACTCCTTGCCTTCCGGGTGCGAGTCCCGCGCGGATTCGTTGAACTGAGGGTTCCATTCCTGATGACGCGCGCATTCATTTTCCCCGGACAGGGAAGCCAGACGGTCGGAATGGGCAAGGCCCTGGCCGAGGCCTTCCCGCAAGCCAAGGCGGTCTTCGACGAGGTGGATGAGGCTCTGTCCCAGAAGCTCTCCACCCTCATGTGGGAGGGGCCGGCCGAGGAGCTGACCCTCACGGCCAACACCCAACCGGCCCTAATGGCGGTGAGCCTTGCGGCAATGCGCGTCCTGGAGGCCGAGGCGGGCCTCGACCTGAAGCGGGACGCCGCCTATGTGGCCGGCCATTCGCTGGGCGAGTACTCGGCGCTTGCTGCCGCAGGAAGCCTGTCCATTTCCGATACGGCCCGGCTTCTCAGGATCCGCGGCAACGCCATGCAGAATGCTGTTCCCGTGGGGCAGGGCGCCATGGCGGCGCTTCTGGGCCTCGAATACGACGCCGCCCTCGAGGTTGCCCGCGAGGCGGCTGAAGGAGAGGTCTGCGACGCAGCGAACGACAATGGCGGGGCCCAGGTGGTGGTGTCCGGCCACAAGAGCGCCGTCGAGCGGGCCGTAGCCATTGCCCAGACCAAGGGCGCCAAGCGCGCCGTGATGCTGGCCGTGTCCGCTCCTTTCCATTGTGCCCTCATGCAGCCGGCGGCCGACGCCATGCGCGAGGCCCTGGGCCGGGTGACCGTGAATGCTCCCGTGGTTCCGGTGGTGGCCAATGTGGAGGCCGCGCCCATCACCGATCCCTCGGCGATCCGCGATGCCCTGGTTCGCCAGGTCACCGGCACCGTGCGCTGGCGTGAGAGCGTCGCTTATATGGCCTCCCAAGGCGTCGATTCTTTCTATGAAGTCGGCTCCGGCAAGGTGCTGACCGGCCTCGTGAAGCGCATTGCGGCCGGCGCTTCGTCCGTCGCCATCGGAACCCCTGAGGATATCGCCGCCTTCAAGGCGTCCCTGAACGGATAAGAGGAAACCCCGCCATGTTCGATCTCACCGGCCGCAAGGCTCTCGTTACCGGCGCCACGGGCGGCATCGGCGGCTCCATCGCTCGCGCCCTCCATGCCTGCGGTGCCACCGTCACCCTCTCCGGCACCCGCCGGGCTGCCCTGGACGAGCTTGCCTCGTCGTTGGGCGAGCGGGTCCATGTGGTCGAGGCCAACCTGTCCGACAAGGACTCGGTCGAGGCCCTCGTTCCGGCCGCCGAGGCCGCTATGGAAGGGCTCGACATCCTGGTCAACAACGCCGGTGTCACCAAGGACAACCTGTTCATGCGCATGAAGGACGAGGAGTGGGATACGGTGATCGCCGTGAACCTCACCGCCTCGTTCCGCCTGTCCCGGGCGGCCGTGAAGAACATGATGCGCCGCCGCTACGGCCGCATCGTCAATATCGGCTCCGTGGTGGGCTCCACCGGCAATCCGGGGCAGGGCAATTATGCCGCCTCCAAGGCCGGCCTGATCGGCATGACCAAGGCGCTCGCGGCCGAAGTGGCCAGCCGCAACATCACCGTGAACTGCGTCGCTCCGGGCTTCATCGAGTCGCCCATGACGGACGTGCTCAACGAGAAGCAGCGCGAGGGAATCTTGAGCACGATCCCCATGGGGCGCCTGGGCCGGGGCGAGGAGATCGCTTCTTCCGTGGTTTATCTCGCATCGGCTGAGGCCGCCTACGTGACCGGCCAGACCCTGCACGTGAATGGCGGAATGGCTATGTTCTAAAGGAACTTATGGCCATTTCCAGAATCTGTTTGCAGGTGCCGTTCACCTCTCGCCAGACCGGATAAGCTTGTGTTAATCATGATCCCGATCAGGTCAAAGGGGTTGACCGGCGCTTAAAAATGCGGCTTTGCACGGCGCAGGGTAGCCGTTTCAGCGTTGTCAGCTGAGCAGCTGATCTATTTTGATTTCTTGAATCCGCCCAATCCTGAGGCGGCAGCCACTGAGGAAAAAACGATGAGTGACGTCGCTGATCGCGTGAAGAAGATTGTTGTCGAGCACCTCGGCGTCGAAGCCGACAAGGTGGTCGAGAACGCGAACTTCATCGACGACCTGGGCGCCGACAGCCTTGATACGGTCGAGCTGGTGATGGCGTTCGAGGAAGAATTCAACGTCGAGATCCCGGACGACGCGGCTGAGACCATCGTGACGGTCGGCGACGCTGTCCGCTTCCTCGAGAAGAACGCAGCCTAAGAGCTGAAGGGGCGTCGGGTGACTCATCCGACGCCCGAATTTTATCAATCGATAGGGCAGGAATTCATGCGCCGGGTAGTTGTTACAGGTCTTGGCATGGTCACTCCGCTGGGAAGCGGGGTCGATGCCACATGGTCGCGCCTCGTCGAGGGGCAGAGCGGCGCCGGCAAGATCACGGATTTCCAGGTCGACGACCTGGCCTGCCAGATCGCCTGCCAGATCCCGCGCGGCGACGGCACCGCCGGCACCTTCAACGCCGACGAGTGGATGGAGCCCAAGGAGCAGCGCAAGGTCGATCCTTTCATCGTCTATGCGATGGCAGCTTCGACCCAGGCTCTTCGTGACTCCGGCTGGGAGCCGAAGACTTACGAAGAGCAGTGCGCAACTGGCGTGCTAATCGGCTCCGGCATTGGCGGCATTGGTGGCATCTACGAGGCCTCCGCCACCCTCATCGAGCGCGGCCCGCGCCGCATCTCGCCCTTCTTCATTCCCGGCCGCCTGATCAACCTGGCTGGCGGTTACGTCTCCATCGAGCACGGCCTGAAAGGCCCGAACCACGCAGTCGTGACCGCCTGCTCCACCGGCTCGCATGCCATCGGCGACGCAGCCCGCCTGATCGCGCTCGGCGATGCGGATGTGATGGTGGCCGGCGGCACGGAATCCCCTGTCAACCGCCTCTCCATCGCGGGCTTTGCCGCCTGCCGGGCGCTTTCCACGGGCTATAACGACATGCCGGAAAAGGCTTCGCGCCCCTACGACAAGGACCGTGACGGCTTCGTCATGGGCGAGGGCGCCGGTATCGTGGTGCTGGAAGAATACGAGCACGCCAAGGCGCGCGGTGCCAAGATCTATGCCGAGGTGATCGGCTACGGCCTGTCGGGCGATGCCTACCACATCACCTCGCCGTCCGAGGACGGCGACGGCGCCTATCGCTGCATGGCCGCTGCTCTCAAGCGCGCCGGCATCGACGTGTCCGAGATCGACTACGTCAACGCCCACGGTACCTCGACGCCGCTCGGCGATGAGCTGGAGCTGAAGGCGGTCGAGCGGATCATGGGCAATGCTGCCGGCAAGCTGTCCATGTCGTCCACCAAGTCGGCCATCGGCCACCTGCTCGGTGCCGCCGGTGCCGTCGAGGCGATCTTCTCGATCCTGGCCATCCGAGACGGCATCATCCCGCCGACGATCAACCTCGACAATCCGTCGGTTGAGACGGCCATCGATCTCGTGCCGAAGCAGGCCAAGCGCAAAGAGGTCAACGTTGCCCTGTCGAACTCCTTCGGGTTCGGCGGAACTAACGCTTCGCTCATTCTTCGTCGCGTATCGTAGCGCATCGTGCGGAAAAGTGGGGCCCGGTTTTCCGCCTCAACGATGCGCCACTTAAAGGATTGAGCATCGGATCAATCCCAAAAGTGGCCTCCACTTTTGGGTCCGATGTGACACCGGCGAGGGCCTCTTACGGCTTTTCGCCATAATCCCGGCTAGGGTGTCGGCAGACCGGCAGGACCGCCGGTCGACACCAGAAAAGCGGCGTGATGTTCGGACGAAAGAAAAAGATCCTTCTTGCTCCCGTGGACGATGCCGAGAACGGCTCGTCGCAGCCCCGCCTGGCGCCCCGATCCCCAAGCGAGGCCATCAAGCCCTCGATGGCTCCGCCACCGCCTCCCAAGCTCCGCCGCCGCCGCAAGGGCATGCTGTCCTGGCTGAGCGGGCTCCTGACCCTGCTCGTGGCCGTGGCGATTGCGGGCATCTTCGGCTTCTCCATGCTGCAGCAGGCGGTGACAGCCGACGGGCCGCTGCAGAGCGACAAGGTCGTGGTGATCCCCCGTAACACCGGTACGGGCGAAATCGCTCAAATCCTCAAGCAGGAGGGCATCGTCGAACAGCCGCTGCTGTTCCAGGCCTATGCCTACATGAACCGCCAGCGCGGGCAGCTCAAAGCCGGCGAGTTCCAGTTCAAGGCTGGAACCAGCGTCGAGGAGGCCATCGACACCCTGATCCAGGGGCGGGCCATCCTGCACACCGTCTCGGTCCCGGAGGGACTCACCAGCGAGCAGGTTCTGGCGCGTCTCTACGAGCACGACATCCTTACCGGTGACGTGACCGAGACCCCGCGTGAAGGCTCGCTCCTGCCCGATACCTACAAGTTCGAGCGCGGCACCACGCGACAGCAGATCATCAACACCATGCAGGCGGCCCAGCGTCAGGCGATCGAGCAGATCTGGCAGCGGCGCTCGCCCGAATTGCCGATCAAGTCGCCGCAGGAACTCGTGATCCTTGCCTCCATCGTGGAGAAGGAGACGGGCCGGGCCGATGAGCGCACCCGGGTGGCCGGCGTCTTCATCAACCGCTTGATGAAGCGCATGAAGCTCCAGTCCGACCCCACGATCGTCTACGGAATGGTCGGCGGAAAGGGCACCCTGGGCCGTGGCATCCTGCGGAGCGAGATCCAGGCTGCGACGCCCTACAACACCTATGTGATCGAAGGCCTGCCTCCCGGGCCTATCGCCAATCCGGGTCGGGCGGCGCTCGAGGCGGTCGCCAACCCCTCCCGGACGAAGGATCTCTACTTCGTGGCGGACGGTTCAGGCGGCCATGCCTTCGCCGAATCGTACGAGCAGCATCAGCGCAACGTGTCCCGCTGGCGGCAGCTTGAGAAGAGCCGTCCGGCGCCTGACGCCAATGAGGTGGACCGCGTGGCGCCCGATGGCGAGCAGACGGGCATGCCGTCAGATGCTGCGCCTGCACTGCGCGGCACTGCGAATGCTCTGCCTGTGACCGGCGGCCGGCCCGGACGCGGCTTCGATGCCAGCGAGGGGACCGAAAAGGACCCGCTCAAGAACAAGAGCTTCGACCTGTCCAATCCGAAGAACGTTCCCTCCCTCCGGCAGCCCTGAGGGATCGGGACAAATCCCTGGCACTTGCAATCGACTCTTGGATCGGCGCGCATTATGGTCGCGCCGATTTTCATTCCGTCCGAGGTTTTACGCATGTCCATTGCGAGCATGACCGGCTTTGCCCGCGAGGCCGGCGTCACCGGCGCCTATCAATGGGCCTGGGAGCTCAAGACGGTGAACGGCCGCGGGCTCGAAGTGCGGGTTCGGACACCTTCCGGGCTTGATGCCATGGGCGAGGAGGCGCGTGGGCAGATCCTCAAGGCGCTCACCCGTGGACAGGGTCAGCTCAACCTCTCTTTAAGCAAAGCATCGTCCGCCCCGAAGCTGCGCGTCAATCAGGATGTGCTGCAGTCGCTGCTTTCCGCCCTCACTGGCCTGTCCCTTCCGGAGAACGTGAAGCCGGCCTCCCTCGACGGTCTTCTCGCCGTGCGCGGTGTGGTGGAACTCGATGACGATGCCGACGATCCCGGCCAGAACCCCGAGCTTGCAGCGGCGTTGAGAGCCGGTGTCGGAGCGCTGATCGAAGCGCTCAAGGCGGCTCGGCTGAAAGAAGGGCAGGCACTCTCCGTTGTCCTCAGGCAGCAGCTGGAACTTGTGTCCCGGCTCGTTGACGAGGCCGAGGCGGCTCCTGCCCGCCAGCCCGAGGCGATACGCGCCCGCCTGGAGGCCCAGATCGCGGAGCTGTTCGAGGGCAAGCATGCTCTCGAACCCGCACGCCTTCATCAGGAGGCGGTGCTGATTGCGGCTCGCGCCGACATCCGCGAGGAGCTTGATCGTCTGCGCGCCCATGTGGAGGCCGCCCGCGGCCTTCTGCAGGAAGGCGGCCCGGTCGGCCGGCGTCTCGACTTCCTGGCGCAGGAATTCGGCCGGGAGGCGAACACCCTTTGCGCGAAGGCCAATGATGTTTCTCTGTCGCGGATCGGTCTTGAATTGAAGGCCGTGATCGAGCAATTCCGCGAACAGGTTCAGAACGTGGAGTGATGCGGTGAGCCAAGATCCGAAGTCGCCGGTTGGCCGTCGCGGCCTGATCCTGATCCTGTCGTCGCCGTCCGGCGCCGGCAAAACCACGCTCACCCGCAGCCTCGTGGAAGAGCGGGCTGGTGTCCTGTCGGTTTCCGTCACCACACGTCCCAAGCGCCCCTCTGAGATCGAGGGCAAGCACTACCACTTCATCGACGTGGAAGAGTTCAAGGCGATGCGCGATCGCGATGAACTCCTGGAATGGGCCGAGGTGCACGGCAACTTTTACGGCACGCCGCGCAAGCCCGTGGAGAAGACGCTGGCATCCGGCCAGGATATGGTCTTCGACATCGACTACCAAGGCACCCGCCAGGTGCGCGGGAAGCTGCCCGACGACGTGGTGACCGTGTTCGTCCTGCCTCCGAGCTTCAAGGAGCTGAAGGCGCGTCTCGAGCGACGGGCGGAGGATGCCTCCGATGTCATCGCCAAGCGTCTTGCCAATGCGCGGGTCGAGATGGAGCGCTGGGTCGAGTACGATTACGTGATCGTCAACGAGGACCTCGACCGTTCCTTCCAGAGCCTGAAGGCGATTCAGACCGCCGAGCGCCTCAAGCGCGATCGCCTCGTCGGCCTCTCGGACTTCGTCGAAGGTTTGCTCTCGGAGAAGCTCGACTAGAGCGTCGTTTCAGATCAGACGAGAGCCAGCTGGTTCCGGCGTTCGTGACGGGCGATGGCATGCCCGATCAGCACATCCATCAGCTCGCTTTGCGGCAGACCACCGGCCTCCCAGAGCTTCGGATACATGCTGATCGCCGTGAAGCCCGGCAGGGTGTTCACCTCGTTGACGAACAGGCTGCTCTCGTTCTGTGGATCGACGAAGAAATCCACGCGCGCCAAGCCTTCGCAGCCGAGAACCCTGAAGGTTTCGACGGCAAGCCCCTGGATGCGCTGTGCTTGGTCTGAAGTGAGCTCCGCCGGAATGCGCAGAAGAGCGCCGTCCGCGTCGATATACTTAGCGTCATAGCTGTAGAAGCCGTGGCTGCCGGCGGGCACGATTTCGCCAAGCGGAGAGGCTTTGATTTCCCCTGCGGCATTCTCCAGCACGGAGCATTCGATCTCCCGCGCTCCCGTGACGCTGCGCTCGATGAGCACCTTGCCGTCATAGCGGAAGGCGCGATCGCAGGCTCCAGCGAACTCGTCCGACGATGAGGCGCGGGATACGCCCACCGAGGAGCCCATATTGGCGGGCTTCACGAAGAGGTCGGATGTCCCAAGGGTATCCACGGCTTTTTGATAGTCGACGCGAGTGCGGGGCGTCAGGGTCAGGAACGGAACGACAGGCAGGCCGCTGTCGCGCAGGAGGCGCTTCGCCACGTCCTTATCCATGCCAGCCGCAGAGCCCATTACGCCGGAGCCCACATAGGGAATATTGGCAAGTTCGAGGAGGCCTTGGACCGTTCCATCCTCGCCGTTTGGCCCGTGGAGCACGGGCACGACGGCATCGAGGCGGAGCGTGGTGGAGGCCGCATCGCCGTTCAGAACGATCATCTCTCCTGAGCCGCCCGGCAACAGGGCGACCTGTGGCGATCCCTCAGGGATCTCGAGGGATTTCGCCTCTCGTCCGCCGCCATTGCCGCTGTCGCAGAGGAGCCAGCGCCCGTCCCGACCAATGCCGACGGGGACGACATCGTAGCGGTCGGGATCGAGGGCGCGCAGCACATTGGCGGCCGAGAGCTTGGAGACCTCGTGCTCCGCCGAGCGCCCTCCGAACAGAAGCCCGATCCTCTTGCGCGGCTGCGACATGCCCGCTTCCTTCTCTTACGGCTGTATGAGGCCGCTTACTGAAATGATCATGGGAGAGGCGCGGTTAAGGTCCCATGAAAGGCCCGCGCTGCCCCGTGGAGGAGCTGCATATAGGCCGCATCAAAGACGAGGCGAGCGTCTGGGTCGTCTTAAGCCCGCGAGCCGCGCGTGGAATCCAGGGCATTGGCCAGCGCCACATAACCCTCGACCGGGATGTTTTCGGCTCGGATCGTCTCCTCAAGCCCGGCCGCCCGGATGATCTCGCTCGGATCCGGCGCGAGCGATTTCAGGCTCTGGCGCAGCATCTTACGGCGTTGGCCGAAGGCGGCCCGCGTGACCGCCTCCAGGGCTTCGAGGCGGCAGGGCAGAGGGTTCGCCCTTGGCGTCAGATGTACGATGCTCGAGGTGATCTTCGGCGGTGGCACAAACGCGGAGGGCGGCACGTCGAAGAGGATACGCGATTCCGCGCGCCAGCCGCAGAGGACGCCCAGTCGGCCATAGTTTTTCGGGTCGCTCTCGTCGGCCACGATGCGCTCGGCAACCTCGCGCTGGAACATGAGGGTGAGCGAAGCCCACCAGGGTGGCCAGGCCTCGCCGGTGAGCCAACCGATCAGGAGGGCCGTACCGACATTGTAGGGCAGATTGGCGATGATGCGGACGAGCCCTTCGCCGGCCAGAGGGCGCGGATCGAACTCCAGGGCATCGGCCTCGACCACCTCCAGTTGGCCCGGATAACGCTCGGCGATCTCGGCAAGCGCCGGGAGGCAGCGGGTGTCGCGCTCGATGGCAATCACCCTCCTGGCGCCGGCCGCGAGGATCGCCCGGGTCAGGCCACCGGGACCGGGGCCGACCTCGATGACGGTGGCCTCCTCAAGCGGTCCGGCCGAGCGGGCGATCCGACTCGTCAGATTGAGGTCGAACAGGAAGTTCTGACCCAGCGACTTCTTGGCCATGAGCCCATGGGTGCGGACCACCTCGCGCAGAGGGGGAAGGTCGTCGATCTGACTCATCGCTTGCCCAACCGAGCAGCAAGCTTGATGGCGGCGATGAGGCTGTCGGGCCTTGCGATGCCCTGGCCTGCGATATCGAAGGCGGTGCCGTGATCCGGCGAGGTGCGCACGAAGGGAAGCCCGAGGGTCACGTTGACCGCCTCGTCGAAGGCGATGGTCTTGATCGGGATGAGAGCCTGATCGTGATACATGGCGAGCGCCGCATCATAGCGCCGGCGGGCCCGGGCATGGAACATGGTGTCCGCGGGCAGGGGGCCTGTCGCCTCGATGCCCTCAGCGCGCAGAATGTCGATGGCCGGGACAATGATGCTGACGTCCTCAGATCCCATCGACCCGTTCTCGCCCGCGTGTGGGTTGAGGCCTGCAAGCGCCAGCCTCGGATTCTCGATGCCGAACCGCTCCCGCAGTTCCCGGGCTACGATCCGCCCGGTTCGCACGATCAGGTCCGTCGTGAGGGCGGAGGGCACGTCAGCAAGGGGGATGTGGACGGTCACGGGCACCACCGCCAGCTTCTCGCTCCAGAGCATCATCACAGGATGATAGATCTCATCCCTGCCTTGAGACGCCAGCGCAGCGAGAAACTCCGTATGACCCGGATGCCGGAACCCGGCCTCGTAGAGCACGTGCTTGGCGATGGGGTTGGTCACGAGCGCCGACGCAGACCCTTGCTGGACCAGTTCTACGGCCCTCTCAATGGACTCGACCACCGACGCGGCCGCACCTGAATCGGGCCTTCCTGGCTGTGCGAAGACTGGAACGCTCAAGGGAATAACCGGGAGAGCTTTTGGGAAAACGTCCGGGACCTGCGCCGTCTCGACGGCCGTGACCGGCACGTTCCAGCCCTGGCTCTGCGCAACGCGCTCAAGGAATGCGGGGTCGCTCACCACCGCGAAGGGGGGCAAAGCCTGTTCTTCACGCACGATCCAGGCCTTCAGGGCCAGTTCCGGCCCAATCCCGGCAGGGTCACCCTGCGTCAGCAGGAGTGAGGGCTGGTTCAATGCCGGCACTCGGGTCTTTCACCGTCACTCATCGTCGGAACCGCCAAGTCTCTGGGTATAACCGACCTCGCCAAGCGAGCGGAGCTCGAGACTGAAAGCGAAGGTATGGTTCTGCTCCTTCTCGCCCGAGGTCAGGGCGATCTCACGCGGAGTGATGCTGTAGCTCACCGAGAAGGTCGTGCATTCGTCGATGTAGCCCAGCCCCAGCGACATGCCGGCAAGATAGCCGGTATTCTCATTTTGTGAGATCGCTGCTCCCGGAGCGGCTATCTGGATAGCATCCTGGCGCGCCACCAGGTAGCGATCCAGGTCGAGGAGGACCGAGCCTGTCACGAACCAGTTCGGCGTCATGTCCCAGCGGGCAGAGGCCAGCAGACCCTCGCGGCGGGTCGGGTAGCCGATGGCGGGTTGAGCCTCGTAGCGGGCATAGGTCAGCGAGGTCGAGACCGGCAGATAGGGATTGAAGTTCGCCCGGATGCCGGCCTCGAACCGGTTCAGGCTGAAATCCTCCTGATCGAAGCGTCCGCGCGATACGAAAGCAAAGTTGCTGTTTGGCGAAATCTGGAAGCGGCCGACATAATCGGATGCCCGGGAATCGAGTCCCGAATCCAGGCCCACATTGGCGAGGTCCCCTTGCCTAAACGAGTTGCGCCCTGCGACCTGATAGGACTGGCCGAACAGCACGTTGGCATAGAAGTTGTCCGCGCCGGTAACGGTGTACTGCAGGCCGACATTGGCGCGCACGCCACCCTCGACCCGGTCATAGCCGGAGAACTTGTCCCAATCGAAGAGCGACGTGTCATCGAACACGAGGCTCTGGGCATCCTCGTTGGGAAGGCTGCCGATCCGGGTTTCGTTCGGGCGAGCAACGATCTGGGCGATCGGCTCCAGGATCTGCTGGCCCGAGGTGCCCAGGGTGGCGATGAAGGGATAACGATATTCGAGACCGACCGCCGGCATGGCGCGGAAGAGATAATCGTCATCCGCGTCGGTGAAGTTGGCGAGTTGCGGATTCTGATAACCGTTGAAATCAGGGGCAATCCAGAAATTATCGGCCCGCAGATAGGCGA
>JAJFBI010000343.1 GCA_020697385.1 Microvirga sp.
TCGATGGTCCAGCGGCTGTTGATCTCGAACAGATAGCGGGTGTTCCGGCGCCGCTCGACCTCTTCGCTCGTAATCCGCGGCCCGACATATTCGATGATGAAGGTTCCCTTTTCGATGGCATCCGTCGCGAAAAGCCCAAGGCCTGTGTCCGAGCGCCCGATGCGAAAAGGGCCTTCCGGCTGTTTGGTACTCATATTCAGCAAAAGCTCCGCGATATTTGAGCGACGTTATAGATCCGATGGCTGGGAATCACCGATTGGTCAAATGGATCAAGGGCAATGTTCTCCAGATCCAAACTCGCGTTTCTGCATTTTGCCCTTTGTCGCCTCGCCAATAGCGGGCAGACGTTGCTCGGTCCCGGGATATCAGGGAGGAAACGCCTCGAAAAGAAGCCGCAAGGGCATCTGGTCTACCTGCGGGGCGCCAGCCGAGAGAGGATTTTCCTGCTGAACCCTTTGCTCGTTCATGAGGCCTTGGCTCGCAACGCCGATACCCAGTCATCGAGCGAGTATGGCGGTGGGCTCTCGGTTCGGCACTCGGCAGGGCTGCTGTCGGCTTTCCGGCGCGAGAAACTCCTCGGTCTGCTTCCTGCAATGACCTCTGCTGCGGAGCGGATCCGCGATCCAGGGCTTGCAGCCGGAGCCCTTCAGGCAAAGTGCCAAAGAGGTGAAGGACAATAGCCGGGATGCCAGTTGAGCCGCGTTCTTAGATGAACTGCCGTTCAGGATCGTGCATATGGACGGCTCCCACGCTCATCGACGCAACATTTGTCGGATATACGTCTAGTTTCTCGACTAAAGAAATCTAGACGGCGGCCCGAAGTTCCGGGGTTGCCAGAGCCGCTTGCAGCGTTTCGGCGAAGTTCTGATATGAGAACGGCTTCGACAAGGTCGGGCAGTCGCGGAAACGCTCAGGAAGCGAGCGGAAATCGTAGCCTGTCGAGAAGATGAACGGAATTTTGCGGAAGCGCAGAACATCCGCGACAGGGAAAACGACCGAACCGTCCACATTGATGTCAAGGAGGCCGATATCGATCTCAGCCTGAAGGGCAAGAGTAAGGGCGTGATCCAGACGAGCTGCAGGCCCCACGACCTGGCAGCCAAAATCCAGAACCATGTCCTCGATCAGCATCGAGATCATGGCCTCGTCTTCGACGATGAGGACTCGCCTTCTCAGGTCTTCAAGCATAGCCCCTCCTGTCTGGATTGTATCTGATGCTGCACCTTCAGGCGTCGTTATTCGAATCAGCTCCAATCACTGTAGTCTTAACGTCAGGTCCGTTCGATATCTTATGTTATTAAGAATTGTGAAAGCTATCGTAACCTCGCCGACAGGACAAAGTAAATCCTCGGTTTTCATCCCGCTCAAGCGCCCCCTCTCGAGGCAAATCCTGCGCGAATGGCAGGCGCAACCTTGGTCTTCATAGACGCGGTGGGGCGCTTGAGCTGATTGTGCGGCACAGTACCCATGCTGGGATGAGCCAAGTAGCCGTTATGGCGGAAAACTCATGTCGGAACAGGATCTTGTCGATTACTGCCCTACGGGCTTCCAAGGGCCAGAGCGTCGCGGGGATTCTGGAAGGCTCTGTACGCCGGCGCCTTGCGGAAAGCCGACCGCGTTCGATGAGCTATGAAGGCTAAGCGTCCCGGTCGTCCCGGGTACTCCGTCGGGCAGGTCGAGCCGGCGGAGGTCAGCTTTGCCATTGCTCGCCTCCGGCAAGTCTCAGGATCTGCTACTTGTGCCAATTCGCGGGTTTGGGTGAGTAAAGGCCCTAAAAGCCTGAAGACAGGCTGGAATTTCCGGCGCGAAACCCGACAATTCGCAAGAACCACCATTTTGGGACCTTGCATGAAACGTTTAGGTATGAGTAGTTATCTCCTTGCCCTCAATGGTTGGGGGCTGTACGCCTATGGGCGTTTGGGAAACTTGAGACTTTAGAAGGCAGTCCTGATGGGCCGGGGAAATGATCACCGTGATCGCCGACGTCAATTTGGCGGTCAACCCGAAGATCACTGGGGCGATTTCGCTCCGCCAACATCTTTTGAACGGCCCATGCGGCAGCAGCCATCCTACGGTGCTTCAGCCGCAGGACCCGAGACTGAAGCACGGGTGAAATGGTTTAATCCCGAGAAGGGCTTCGGCTTTGTCGAGATGACCGATGGCTCGGGCGAGGCCTTCCTGCACGTCCGGCAGGTCGAGGCTGCGGGCCACTCCGCCCTCGAATCCGGCACGACCCTGGTCATCAAGGTCGGCACGGGCCAGAAGGGCCCGCAGGTCCAGGAAATCGTCAGCGTCGACACCAGCACGGCCGAGCCCGAGCCGCCGCGCGGTGCGCGTCCTGCACGGCCGCCCCGTGCTGGGGGCCCAGGCGGCCATTCCGGCGGCGGCTTTGGTCGTCCGGCCGGCGGCCCAAGCCCGCGCCCGGTCAGCGGTCCGCCGGAGGTTCCGGCCACCGTGAAGTGGTTCGACTCCGTGAAGGGTTACGGCTTCGTGTCCGTCGAGGGAGAGAGCAAGGATCTGTTCCTGCACATCTCCGTCGTCGAGCGGGCCGGTCTCGGCCAGCTCGACCAGGGCCAGGCGGTTCGCGTCGCGATCGTCGAGGGCCGCAAGGGCCCCGAAGTCGGCGCCATCGAGCTCGCCTAAGAGGCTCTGCCTTCTTCACGTTTCGTGAAAAAGATTTGGGTCCACTGCGTCAGCAGTGGACCTCTTCAAATGCGCGCACCCACATCTCGCAAACCCCGGATCGCACGATGTCGTTGAGGGTGAACTCGACGATCGGCACCGGCAGCATCTGCGACTTGATCAAGTGAATGACTGTGCGAAGACCCGATGTCTCGCGTAGGTCGCACTGGCTCACATCCCCGTTGATCACCACTTTGCATTCCTCCCCGATGCGGGTGAGGAATGTCTTCATCTCGGCCGGCGTCGCATTCTGCGCCTCGTCGAGAAGAATGAAGGCATCGCGCCATGAGCGGCCGCGCATCACCTCGAACGGCACCATCTCGATATCACCGTTCTTGACCGCGATGTCGAAAGCCGCATTCCCGATGCGCTCCTTGATGGCCTCGATGACGGGAGCAGCCCAGGGCCCGAATTTTTCTTCGAGAGTCCCAGGAAAGAAGCCTAGGGAGCGACCGCTCGGCACATTCGGCCGGGTCAGAATGATCTTGCGGATGCGCCGCTGACGGAAAAGGTCCGCCGCGTATGTCGCCGCTATCCAGGTCTTGCCGGTGCCTGCGGGGCCGAGCACCACAACCTGGGAATTGCTCTTCAACGCGTCGAGATAGTCATCCTGCGTGGCATTGAGCGCTTTGATGGGCGGAAGGCTGCGCTCTGCCTGAAACTTGGAACCCGTGAGGTCGAAAACCTCCGCTGTTTCATGGGAGCGGCGGGTCTTGCGTCTCTGCTTTTCATGATGCTTGCTCAATGACCGACTCCGGGGTTGAAACTGCGCACACCAATCATCCAGGCGCCGCGCAGAGGCGTCTGGAGAAATAACTTGCGAACGAAGTGGGAATACGAGAGCGCGTCGTTGCGGGCGGTGTATGTCCGCGATCCAGAGTGAAAGGATCAGCCTGCCTGCCCATCAAAGCCTATCTTTATCTGCCAGTGGCAAACTATCTTTGATTCTGATGACAGTTTACCGCTGCTACGCCTACCTGCGAGTCAAATGTTGAGGCAGGCTGCTTGGTTCCAGGGCATAATCCCTCAGTAATCCAGAGGGGAGAAATAGCTGTGGATGGCTCTCGCGATGCATCGCAAGGGGATAGCGGGATGTCTCTCTCCAAGCCCCAGAACGCCGATGGTGGAAAAGAGCCTCGAATGATGAGAGCGCAATGATCGTCGTCTTCGGTTCGATCAACATGGACCTTGTCGCGCGGGTGCCGCGCATCGCCAGACCCGGCGAAACCGTTCTTTCGCGCCGGGCCGACAGCTTTTTCGGCGGCAAGGGAGCCAATCAGGCGGTCGCCGCCGCGCGGGTCAGGCAGGGTGGATCCGGCAGGGTTGCCATGGTCGGCGCTGTCGGAAACGATCCCTTCGGAATGGCCTGCCTGAAGAACCTTGAACACAACGGCATCGACGTTCGGGCCGTTCGGGTGGCAGACGAGCCGACGGGCTGTGCCTTCATCACGGTCGACGAGACCGGCGAGAACGCCATCACGGTGGCGAGTGGCGCCAACATGGCCCTGCGCTCCATCGATCTCCCGGACAGTCTGTTATCGAAAGCTTCCGTGCTGGTGCTCCAGATGGAGGTGTCCCTGGCCGACAGTCTTGATGCCGCCCGCCGAGCCCGTCGGGCGGGGGCGAGGGTGATCTGGAATTTTGCCCCCGTCCCGCCTGTCAGCGGGCGTTCAGGCATGGCCG
>JAJFBI010000344.1 GCA_020697385.1 Microvirga sp.
CTATGCCTATTTACCCTTCATGGTGCTGCCGCTCTATGCGACATTGGAGAAGATGGACGACACGCTGCTTGAGGCGGCGCTCGATCTGGGCTCCACGCCTTGGCGCTCGTTTTGGACGATCACCGTACCGCTCGCCATGCCGGGCATCATTGCAGGCTCCCTCCTGTGCTTCATCCCGGCGGTGGGCGAGTTCGTGATCCCTGATCTCCTAGGAGGGTCGGAGACCCTGATGATCGGACGCCAGCTCTGGAGCGAGTTCTTCTCGAACCGCGACTGGCCATTGGCTTCCGCGGTCGCCATCCTGCTTCTGATCGTTCTTGTCGTGCCCATCGTAATCTATCGCGATGTTGAGGCCCGGCGCGTGGAGGGACAGCGATGACGATGCGCCGCCTGAGCGTCTTCAACGTCACCTCGCTGGTGATCGGCTTCGCGTTCCTGTACCTGCCGATCCTGCTGCTGGTGATCTATTCCTTCAACGCCTCGCGGCTCGTCACAGTGTGGGGTGGCTTCTCCACGCAATGGTACGGTGCGTTGTTCCGCAACGAGGCGCTGATGGATGCGGCCTGGGTGACGCTGCGTGTCGCGTTGCTGTCCGCAACGCTTGCGACCGTTCTCGGCACCCTCGCGGCGCTGGCGCTCACCCGCTATGGGCGCTTTCCCGGACGAACGCTGTTCACCGGGATGGTCTATGCGCCCATGGTCATGCCGGAGGTGATCACCGGTCTGTCGCTGCTGCTGTTCTTCGTGGCTGTCGATTTCGACCGGGGTTTCTGGACCATAACGCTGGCCCACACTACGCTCACCATGTGCTTCGTGACCGTGGTGGTGCAGTCGCGCCTCATGACCTTCGACAGGTCGCTCGAGGAGGCAGCGATGGATCTCGGCGCGCCGCCCCTGCGCACGTTCTTCTCGGTGACGCTGCCGCTCATCGCGCCCTCCATCGTAGCGGGCTTCCTGCTCGCCTTTACCCTGTCGATGGACGATCTGGTGATCGCAAGCTTCAACGCGGGCCCCGGTGCCACGACTCTGCCGATCAAGATCTACAGCGCCGTGCGGCTCGGGCTCTCGCCAGAGGTCAATGCGGCCTCCGCCATCCTGATCGGGATCGTGACCTTGGGCGTGATCTCAGCGACCCTGCTGAGCAAGCGTTCGGTCCTGCGCTCGCGTCGCAACGCTCACTGAGCCGTGGCCTGCGGCCTTTGCTCGCCAGCTGGGACGCGCTTCGACGGGAAGAGCGGCGCAGCCGCGCCCGACCGTTCGATGAGCGAGCGCACCTGAGGGGTCACGGCGATGTTGTCCCAGTCGCCCGTGACGTCAAAGGTGAGGGCAGGGGATTGTCCCGCTGGTGCATCGACGGGCACGATGCCCGCTGTGACCTGAAGCGTCCGGTCGACCAGCAGCACCTTCCCGCGAAGATGAGCCTGCACGGCGGATCCCTTCAGCTTGCCCTCGACGATCTGGCCGACGCCGTCCTGCATCACGATGTTGGCTTCGGCTTTGCTGAAGGGCGTACGGCCGCCCTTCCAATTCAGCGATGCGAGGAGCGGACGCTTTTCGACGCGAAGCAGGGCATCCTCGAGGTTGATCCCCACCAGTTCGCCGTCCGTCAGATCGACCGAGGAGCGGCCCTGGGCCTGACGGATCACGTCTGCGGGGTTGCGGCCCTGACCGTCGAAGCTGAACTGCCCATGGGCACGGCCGGTGATCCAGCGCGGCTCGCCTACGGCGGTGAGGAAGGGGGCGATCTTCACCCCTGAAAAGGTCCCTTGGCTCTTGAAGTCGACGAGGCCGTTGTGCGCCAGCAGCGACAGCCGGCCTTTCAGAGTGCCATCGTAGAACTCGGCCCGCCCGATGGACGCCTCGATGCGGCCGGGCTGGATGAGCACGCTGGCCGCCATGTCATCCAGGCTGAGGCGCCCGAGGCTGGCGGATGCGGCCGAGAGGCGAAGGTCGAGGTCGGTTCCTGTGGCCCCGGCCAGATCGATGGCCTCCTCGCTCCATGAGCCTGATGAGGTGCGCGTCTGGTTGAACGGGGCGAAGAGGTCGGACAGGTTGAGCGTGTCGGCGGCCAGGGTACCGGCGATGACCGGCCGTTCCGTATCGAAGCGGACGCCTAGGGTACCTTCCAGCTTGTCCGATCCCAAACTGATGGAAACCGCAGGCCAGGACAGGCGGCGGCGGTCCATGGAGAAGTCGCCGCTGATCGACAGCGCCTGCAGCAGGGATCCGAAGGGAAGATCCATTCCGCTCCAGCGGGTGAAGTCGCGCACCGAAGTCGTCTTGATGGTGGTTTCCCCGGTCACGCGGGGCCCATCCCCGAGTTGCGCCTCGCCCTCGGCCGTGAGGCTGGCGCCGGTCGCGGACAGCGTGAGGGAGAACGGGCTGATCTTGTTGGATGCCAGCAGGTCCGGAAAGATCGAGGCCTGCTCCAGGGAAACGAGCTCGTCCCGCCAGCGAGCAGACCCTGACGCTGTCAGAGGTTCGGACGGGTCCACCCAACGGATCATGGCATTGAGCCCGTCGAGGTTGCTGTCCTTCAAATCGGTCCAGCGCAATGAGGATTTCGATACCACGAGGCGGCGGGCATGGGTTTTGGTCGAACGGTCCTTGAAGATATCCGCCCATTTGACCGTCTGAAGCTTCTGGGCCGAGGCGGTGATGCGGGTTTCCGTAAGGTCGAAGTCGGACAATTCGATCCGCCCGAAGAGCAGCGGCAGGATGCGCAACTCACCCCGCAGGGTGCCGCCTTCGGCTTTGAGCGCCCCGTCCGGGAACGCAAGCGCGACATCCTCGAACTTGACCCGCGGGATGGGCAGCACCGCAAAGGTGCTCCGGCCCCTGACCGCCAGGTCCAGGCCGTATCGCTCTCTCACGTGCTCCTGCAGTTCCGCCGACAGGCCGCCTCCGGGCAGCGTCCAGGGGGAGGCCGCCGTCCCGAGAACGGCAAGCGAGATCAAGGCGATGAAAAAGACAACGCGGCGGGACATGGAGCGAATGTTGTAAACCTTGGGCGCTGCCTCGCAAGCGGTGAAGAGGAGATGTCCTCAGGGCAGGGCCGAATTCCTGAATACTATCCATATATCCATACGAAGGGATTGTCTAAATTGAGGCCAGGTTGCAGGGTGGCCGCCATTCGAACCGCGACACTTCGAACGGGCCGGAACAGGCCCACAAGGAGAGGATTTGATGGATAAGGTTTACAGCGACGCGCGCTCGGCGCTGGCTGGCTTGGTCAAGGATGGCATGACCATCATGGCCGGGGGCTTCGGTCTCTGCGGCATTCCGGAAGCGCTGATCGAGGCAATTCGTGATTCGGGGGCGAAGGACCTGACCTTCATCTCCAACAATGCGGGCGTGGACGGGGTCGGCCTCGGCCGCCTTCTGGAAACCCGCCAGATCCGCAAGATGATCTCGTCCTATGTGGGCGAGAACAAGCTCTTTGCCCAGCAGTACCTCTCCGGCGAGCTGGAGCTCGAGTTCAACCCGCAGGGCACCCTGGCCGAGCGCATCCGCGCCGGCGGCGCCGGAATTCCGGCCTTCTACACCAAGACAGGCGTGGGCACCCTCATCGCCGAGGGCAAGGAAGTCCGCGAGTTCAACGGCGAGAAATACGTCATGGAGACGGGACTGTTCGCCGACATCTCGGTGGTCCATGCCTGGAAGGGCGACACCGAAGGCAACCTCGTCTACCGGAAGACCGCCCGCAACTTCAACCCGATGATGGCCACCGCCTCGCGGATGACCATCGCCGAGGTCGAGCATCTGGTGCCGGCCGGCGAGATCGACCCGGATTGCATGCACACGCCGGGCATCTTCGTGAAGCGTATGGTGCATGTGCCGAATCCGGCCAAACACATTGAGCAACGCACGACCCGCAAGCGCACGGACGCCGCCGTGCCTGCCGGAGCAGGGGAGGAAGTCTGATGCCTTGGACCCGTGAACAGATGGCCGCCCGTGCGGCCAAGGAGCTGCGCGACGGCTTTTACGTGAATCTCGGCATCGGTATCCCGACGCTGGTGTCCAACTTCATCCCCAAGGGCATGCGCGTGCAACTGCAGTCGGAGAACGGCATGCTGGGCATGGGGCCGTTCCCCTTCGAGGGCGAGGAGGACGCGGACCTGATCAATGCCGGCAAGCAGACGATTACCGAGCTGCCGACCACGAGCTATTTCTCCTCAGCCGATTCCTTCGGCATGATCCGCGGCGGCCATATCGACCTGTCGATCCTCGGCGCCATGCAGGTGGCCCAGAACGGCGATCTCGCCAACTGGATGATCCCCGGCAAGATGGTGAAAGGCATGGGCGGCGCCATGGACCTCGTGGCGGGCGTCAAGCGCGTCGTGGTGGTCATGGAGCACGTAGC